>JAFYNC010000078.1 GCA_017549905.1 Clostridia bacterium
GATCGCGATAATTGATTACGGAGTGGGCAACCTTTTCTCTCTTGCCTCCTCGTTTAAAAAGATAGGCTATGAAACTATCGTCACCGGCGATGCCGATATAATCAGAAAAGCCGATAAGCTTATTCTTCCCGGTGTTGGCGCTTTTGGCGATGCTGTTAAAAAACTTAAAAGCACAGGGCTTGATAAGGTTGTTATAGAAGAAGTGCAAAACGGCAAATATTTAATGGGTATCTGCCTTGGTATGCAAATGCTTTTTGAAAAAAGTTATGAATATGGCGAGTATGAAGGATTAGGTCTTATAAAAGGAAATGTTATTCCTATGGAAAACACTATACCTAAGAACCTCAAAATTCCGCATATAGGTTGGAATGCACTGCATATAAAAGACCAAAATCCGCTTTTTAAATATATAAATGACGGCGACTGTGTTTATTTTGTTCACTCATATTATGCCGACGGATGCGAAGATTCTCTATTAGCTACTGCCGAATACGGCAAAGAGCTTACTGCCGCAGTGGCTAATAAAAATGTTTTCGGTTGTCAATTTCATCCCGAAAAAAGCGGAAACGTTGGCCTTAATATCTTAAAAGCCTTTTGTGAAATGGAGTAAAAAATGAAACTTTTCCCTGCAATAGATTTATATGACGGCAAAGCCGTTCGCCTTTTTAAAGGTGATTATAATAATATGACCGTTTATAGCAACAACCCCACCCAAATTGCGCGCGATTTTGAACAAAAAGGCGCTAAATATATTCATCTTGTAGATTTAGAGGGCGCTAAGGACGGCACTACGCCAAATATAGAAATTGTAAAGCAAATCGCAAACGAAACCTCGCTATTTTGCGAAATCGGCGGCGGTATTCGCACAATGGAAACTGTAAAGACTTACCTTGAAAACGGTGTAGATAGGGTAATTCTCGGCACTGCCGCAGTTGAAAACCCCGATTTTTTAAAAGAAGCAATAGAAAAATATGGCGAAAAAATTGCTGTTGGTGTTGATATTAAAGACGGTTTTGTTGCAATTAAAGGTTGGCTTGAAAAATCAGAATTCACCTGCTTTGAATTTTGCGAAAAAATGCAAACCTTGGGTGTTAAAACCCTTATATGCACCGATATTTCAAAAGATGGCGCTATGAAAGGCACTAACCGCGAGCTATACCGTGAGCTCTCACAAAAATTTGCTATTGATATTACAGCCTCTGGCGGTGTTTCTTCGCTCGAAGATATTAAAGCGCTAAGACAGCTTAATTTATACGGCGCAATAATAGGCAAAGCCTACTACATAGGCGCAATTGACTTAAAAGTGGCATTGGAGGCGGCAAAATGATAACCAAAAGAATAATTCCTTGCCTTGATGTTAAAAACGGTAGAGTTGTAAAGGGTGTTAATTTTGAAAACCTTAACGATGTATCTTCGCCTGTAGAGCTTGGTAAATACTATAGTGACTGCGGAGCTGATGAGCTTGTATTTTATGACATTACTGCCTCTTCAGACGGAAGAAAACTTTTTACCGATATACTTAAAGAGGTGGCCCAAAACATCTTTATTCCATTAACCGTTGGCGGTGGTATAAATACTATTGAGGATTTTGACCGCGTGCTTAAATGCGGTGCAGATAAAGTAAGTGTTAACTCGGGCGCTATTAAAAATCCCCTACTTATACGTGAAGCGGCCCAAAAATACGGCAACCAATGTGTTGTTATTTCCTGTGATATAAAGCGAGTAAACGGCGAATTCAGAGTGTTTGCTAAAGGCGGACGTGAGGATACAGGGTTAGAAGCTATTTCTTGGATTAAGAAATGTGTGGATTTAGGTGCCGGTGAGGTAGTTGTAAATTCCATTGATACCGACGGCGTTAAAAAAGGCTTTGATATAGAAATGCTAAAGGCTATATGTGAAGCCGTAAATGTGCCTGTTATTGCCTCGGGCGGTGCAGGTTCAAAGCAAGACTTTATAAATCTTTTTAAAGAAATTCCCGATATTGATGCGGGTCTTGCCGCTTCTATCTTCCATTTCGGCGAAGTGAAAATTTCTGACCTTAAAGAAACATTAAAGCAAAACGATATTACTGTGAGGATTTAAAAATGATTAATATTAACGAATTAAAATTTGACGAAAAAGGACTTATCCCCGCAATTGTTGTGGATAGTCTTTCAAAAAAGGTGTTAACCTTGGCTTATATGAATAAAGAAAGCCTTGAAATTTCTTTAGAAAAGCAGTTAACCTGTTTTTACAGCCGTTCAAGAAATGAATTATGGCTTAAGGGTGAAACCAGCGGAAATTATCAACATATTGTTTCAATCACCGCTGACTGTGATAAAGACGCATTAGTAATATCGGTTGAAAAGGACGGCCCTGCCTGTCACACAGGTACGGATTCTTGCTTTACCGCTCCCCTATTTATAAACGAAAGCAAAGCGGAATTTTCAATGGACGGTCTGTACGAGCTTTTGGAAAGCAGAAAAAGAGATTTACCCGAAGGTTCTTATACAACATACCTTTTCCAAAAAGGTATAGATAAGATACTTAAAAAAATCGGTGAGGAGTCAACCGAGGTTATAATTGCGGGAAAGGCAAACGATAAAAAAGAGACTGTTTATGAAATTGCCGACCTTGCATATCATATTATGGTTATGATGGTTGAAATGGGCATTTCGGTTGATGATGTTCGCAAAGAATTAGCTTCGCGCCACATAATAGACCATAAAGTAAAGCAAGAAAAGATGACAAGCGATGATAACAACTAATTTTCATACACATACTGTATTTTGCGACGGTAAAAACACACCCGAGGAAATGGTATTAGCCGCGATAGAAAAAGGCTTTACCGCTTTAGGCTTTTCGGGACACAGCTATTTCGAGCCCGAAAAGGACATTAATATGTCTATAGATGACCAAAAAGAATATATAAATCAAATAGAAAGTCTTAAAACAAAATACCGCGATAAAATTAAAATATTTTGCGGTATTGAGCAGGATTATTATTCAGAACCGCCCCTGTTTTCTTATGAATATAAAATAGGCTCTGTGCATAATATCTTAAAAGACGGAAGATTTTTGGATACCGATTGGTCTGCCGAAAGGACTAAAAATACCGTAGAAAATGTATATGGCGGCGATTTTGACAGTTTTGCCGAGGATTATTTTGAAGTTGTTTCAGATGTTCTCAATAAGACAAAGGCTGACATAATAGGACATATAGATTTAATTTCCAAGTTTAATGAGCAAAACGGATACGGCGAGTCAGAACGATATTTAAAGGCTGCCGAAAAAGCTGTTAAAAAGCTTATTCCTTACGGCAAACCGTTTGAAATTAATACCGGCGCTATGGCAAGGGGTGCTAAAAGCATTCCTTATCCGTCCCCAAGTATTTTAAAAATAATTAAAGAAAACGGCGGTAAAATTATATTTTCAAGCGACTGTCACGATAAAGACTTTCTTGACTTTGCATTTGATAAAGCTGTGTTGTTAGCAAAGAGTGTAGGCTTTAAAGAACATGGCATTTTAACAGATGACGGTATAAAATATATTTCTTTATAAAAAAGTGTTGACAAGCGATTTTTTAGGTGTTATAATGTGTAAAAATTTAAAAGCTTTGACGAAGACGGTTTTGAAATCGTGTTTTTAGAGAGTCGGCGTTTGGTGCAAGCCGATAGCATTTTTTCAAGATAACCTATCACTTCCGAGCCGGTCGGCTGAAACTTTTTAATTAGTAGGCTTACCCGTGATTGCTGCGTAAAGGCATAAGGGTTGTTAGACCCCGAGGGGCAGTTTTAACTGCAATTTGAGTGGTACCGCGGATGTAATTTCACATTCGTCTCAAAGTAATTTGAGGCGAATGTTTTTTTATTTTTAACTATTTACGGAGGAAAAATCAATGGACACAAACAATTCATTACTTTCACTTTCGGAAGTGGCTTCACGAATTAAGGAGCTTCGCGATATTATGGGTTGGTCTATCGCTGAAATGGCAGAAAAGACCGATGTTAGTGAAGAAACCTACATATCATACGAAAGCGGTAAGGTTGATATTCCTTTTAGCTTTATGCATAAATGTGCACTTGAATTTAATGTTGAGTTAACCGAACTTTTAGAGGGACACTCAGCAAAGCTTTCAAGCTACACTGTAACACGTAAGGGCAAAGGTCAGGAAACCGCTAAAGAGGACGGTATAGATATCTCTAACTTAGCGCCTAAATTCAAGGATAAATTAGCAGAGCCCTATTGGGTTAAATATGAATACTCGGCTTCTCAGCAAAATAAGCCAATTAAGCTTACTACCCACTCGGGTCAGGAATTTGACTTAGTATTAAGCGGAAGACTAAAGGTTCAAATCGGCAATCACACCGAAATTCTTGATGAGGGTGACAGTATTTATTACAACTCCTCCACCCCACACGGTATGATAGCGGTTGACGGTAAGGACTGTGTTTTCTGCGCAGTTGTAATGTCAGGCGAAGAAACCGAAGAGCCTGTTGTTCGCAAAAGTGTAATGTCGGCTAAAAAGTCTGAAAGTTTAATCTGTGAAAAGTTTGTTGAAACGGTTGAAGATGAAAACGGCGCTTTGCAGAATATCAAATTCAAAAACACCGATAGCTTTAATTTTGGCTTTGATATTGTTGACGAAATTGCAGATAAATATCCTGATAAACTTGCTATGCTTCATTTAGATGTTAACCGAAATGAAAGACGTTTCACCTTTAAGGATATGAAACGCACATCTAATCAAGTAGCAAATTACTTTACCTCTCTTGGCATTAAAAAGGGCGATAAGGTAATGCTCGTACTCAAACGCCATTATCAGTTCTGGTTCTGTATGGTAGCGCTTCACAAACTCGGCGCTGTGGCTATCCCTGCTACAAATCAGCTTAAAGAGCACGACTTTGAATACCGTTATAATTCCGCAGGCGTATCTGCTATTGTCTGCACTGCTGATGGTGATACTGCTGAAATTGCTAAAGCTGCCGCAGAAAAATGCCCTCAGGTTAAAAATCTCATAATGGTTGGCGGTTGCCGTGACGGTTGGCATGATTTTGATAAAGAATATCCCTTGTTCACAAGAAAATTTGTAAGAACAGAAGATACTCCCTCAGGTGATGAAACAGCACTTATGTTCTTCACCTCGGGTACTACAGGCAATCCCAAAATGGCAGCTCATAAGCACACCTATGCCTTAGGCCATTTTGTAACTGCTAAATATTGGCACTGCTGTGAGCGCGACGGTTTGCATCTTACAATTTCTGATACCGGTTGGGGCAAATCCCTTTGGGGCAAACTTTACGGTCAGTGGCTGTGCGAAGGCGCGGTTTTCGTTTATGACTTCGACCGCTTTGATGAAAATGATATTTTGCCAATGTTTGCAAAATACA
>JAFYNC010000079.1 GCA_017549905.1 Clostridia bacterium
ACAATCCAATTATTAAAGATTTAAGTCAACACAAGAGATTTACCGAGCTAACAAAGGAAATTATGGATGCCTTTGTTTCGACAATTTGTGTTCACGAAAAAATAGAAACCAACCCCGAAACCAATAAGGAAGAAAGCAACCTTAAGGTTGAGGTCGGTTTTAAATTCGAAAAGCTGTAATCAATTTGTATTTTGTACCTTTTTACTATTACCCCAAGCCGCATCAAATGAAATTGCGATTTGTTTTTTGTTAGTTTCAACACAGTAAATAGGCAACAACTTTTGGCTGTTGGCGAATACATTAGCAGACCCTACAATTGTGATGACAACTGCAACCGTCAAACAAGCAAACATCATAAGTTTTCTTTTGGTTATTATAAAAAGTTTCATTTTTATTCCCTCCGATTATTTAATATGTAAGGGTGCTTGTATATTATGAGGATTTATGATATACTGTAATAAATTTATTGAGAGTGAATGTTTATGAAGAAAATTAAGATTAATTTTTCCACAACGCATATAATCTTATTCAGCTTTTTTATTGCAATATTCATAGGCTCGGTGTTACTTATGCTTCCTGTTAGCTCAGTTAACGGTGAGGTGACACCGTTTATTGACGCGTTGTTTACCGCCACCACTGCCACCTGTGTTACAGGCCTTGTTGTAGTACCTACCGTAACCTATTGGAGTTGGTTTGGACAGGCGGTTATCTTGGTGTTAATTCAGATAGGCGGACTTGGTATTATAACCGTGCTTTCGGCTATTACAGTGTTTTTTCATAAGAAATTTGGTATTTCTGATAGAATACTAATTCAGGATGCTTTTAATCTTAATACACTCTCAGGGCTTGTGGCTTTTATAAAAAAGGTTGTAAAGGGCACTTTTATTGTTGAGGCAATAGGTGCGCTTGCTTATATGACTGTATTTGTGCCTCAGTTTGGCGCAAAAGGAGTTTGGATTTCGGTTTTTAATTCTGTGTCTGCATTCTGCAACGCGGGTATTGATGTTATAGCGCCAAATAGCCTTTGCGATTATGCTAACAACCCCATTATAAACATTGTCACCTGTCTGCTTATAATTCTTGGCGGTATAGGTTTTATTGTTTGGTGGGATGTAATCAGAGTTGCAAAACTAAGAAAAACGAGGAAAATAAAGTTTTTCAAATCCCTTACTCTTCATAGTAAGATTGCAATTACCTCCACCTTAGTATTAATTGTTATAGGCGCGGTTGTAATTTATTTGTATGAATATAATAATCCTTTAACCTTTAAAGATTATACTTTTTTTGAGAAAATACAGGGCGCTGTTTTTCAGTCGGTAACAACGAGAACAGCCGGCTTTGCAACAGTACCGCAAGAAAACCTGACAGAAGGTGCGGCTACTTTCAGTTTGCTTTTGATGTTTATAGGCGGTTCTCCTGTGGGAACTGCGGGCGGCGTGAAAACAGTTACCTTTGCGGTGCTTTTAGCCTCTGCAATAGCATCGGTTAAAAATAAAAATGATGTATCGCTTTTTGATAGAAATATATCAAAATATGCCATAAGTAAGGCTATAGCAGTTGTTGCAATGTCCTTTGCAATTATGTTTATATCATCGCTTTTGCTTTTAGCGGTCACAGATGCTTCGGCATTAGATGTGCTTTATGAAACGGTTAGTGCTACTGCAACGGTGGGACTTTCTCGAAATCTCACCTCAAGTCTTAATACATTAGGCAAAATTATTATTGCCGCTACTATGTATTTGGGAAGAATAGGTCCAATTTCATTGGCGGTAGCATTAAATCTCAAAAAGCAAAATCAAAATATAATTAAAAATCCAACAGAGGATATAAGTGTAGGTTAGGTGATTTAAAATGATTAATCAAACATATGCGGTGTTCGGTCTCGGAAGATATGGCAGAGCGGTTGCGGCAGAACTTGTAAACAGCGGAGCCGAAGTAATTGCGGTAGATTTTGATGAAAGCATAGTTAATGACTGCGCTTCGTTTTTGCCGGTATGCAAATGTGCGGATATTACCGATTCCAAGGTTATAAAACAACTGGGAATAAAAAATATTGATGTTGTAATAGTTGCAATGGCAGATAGTCTTGAAGCGAGTGTTATGGCAATAACTCTCTGCAAAGAGGTGGGGGTTAAAACTATAATTGCCAAATGCTCTAATGAAACCCACCAAAAAATCCTTAGCAGCGTAGGGGCGGATAGGGTTGTATTTCCTGAAAAAGAATCGGGCACAAGACTTGCAAAAAATATATTAAGCGCAGGATTTATGGATATTATTGAGCTTTCTAAAGATGTTTCAATGGTTGAAATAAATGTTAAGCCTGAATGGGTAGGCAAGGATTTAATCGAGCTTAAGTTAAGACGCAAATATTCAATTAATATTGTTGCAGTTATTAAAAATGAAGAGGTTATAACAACAGTAAACCCCGAAACGCCTTTAGAAGCAGATATGAAGCTTGTTGTAATTGCAAATAAAGAAAAAATTGAAAAGATAAGATAAAAAAACACGCTCTTTTGAGCGTGTTTTTACTTTTCATTATTTGGTTGCCAAAGATATTTTTTTAAATCAATATGTCCGTCTGCTTCAAAAACAATTCCCTCTTTTTCAAGCAAAACTCGTTGAGCATCGCCGCCGCCAAAAGCAAAGCTTTCGGCAATTCTGCCTTCGCGGTTTACAACTCGGTGACAGGGAATAATAAAAGGGGAGGGATTAACGTGTAAAGCATAGCCCACAACCCTTGCTAAGTGCGGATTTCCTGCAAGCATAGCAATTTGCCCATAGGTTGCAACCTTGCCCTCAGGGATTTTTGAAACAACAGTGTAAATTTTTTCGAAAACTGACATATAATCAACCCTTTTAATTGTTATTATTGTCTTTTGCTTTCATAAAATCACTGTAAATTTCAGGCAATGGTTTGATACTGCGTTCTAAAATACCTGTCATATAAGCTATGGCAGTTCCGTAATTGGTAAAAGGTATATTCGAATTCACAGAATGGGTAGTTCTGTAAAGCAGTTCTTTTTGATTTAGCATACAACCGCCGCAATGTAAAACAAGCGAAAATTTTGATAAATCTTCAGGAAATTCTCCGCCGCTTGTAAGTTCGATTTTTAAATCCTTACCTGTATATTTTTTAAGTAAATTAGGCAATTTAACACTGCCGATATCTCCGCATTGGCGGTGGTGGGTGCAACCCTCGCTTATAAGAACAGTGTCACCGTCTTTAAGTCGGTCAATAGCGGTAACGCCTTTTACGGCCTCTTTGAGAAAACCTTTTTGTCTTGCCATAAGAATAGAAAACGATGTGAGCGGTATTTCGTTAGGGCAAAGCTTTGAAATTATGCCGAAAACTTGGGAATCGGTAATTACAAGTTTTGGCTTTTGCGAAAGGGCAGAGAGCATTTGGGGAAATTCTGTTTCTTTTGTCACTGCAACTAAAGCGTTACTATCCAAAATATCTCTTATTGTTTGCTGTTGCGGTAAAATAATTCTGCCTTTAGGCGCAGATTCATCAATAGGTGTCACTAAAACAACAAGGTCATTTGGATTTAATAAATCGCCGATAATCCGTTGTTCTTTAATGTCAGGCTTTAAAGTTGCAATTTTTTCTTTAAGTTCACTAATATTAATGCCGTTTTGGGCGCTTACATATATTTCGTTTTTTTGCAAAGCGGTATCAGTATTGATTAAGTCACATTTATTATGCGCAATAAGATAAGGAATGTTTCTTTCTTTTAAAAGTGAGATAAGCTCATTATCCTTATCGGTAATACCAAGTGCAGCATCAACAACTAAAACCGCAATATCTGTTTTCCTCAGTATTTCGGCGGTCTTTTTAACCCTGAGTTCGCCTAAAATCCCCTCGTCATCAAAGCCGGCAGTATCGGTTATAACAACAGGTCCTAAAGGGAGTAGTTCCATAGCTTTAGAAACAGGGTCGGTAGTAGTGCCTTTCACATCAGACACAACAGAAAGTTCCTGTCCCGTAACAGCGTTTACAAGACTTGATTTACCTGCATTTCTAAGACCAAAAAAGGAAATATGCAACCTTTCGGCATTAGGTGTAGAATTAAGACTCATAAGGCTCAACTCCTCTTAAAATCTAAAATCTCTGCGGTTTGAGTTTTTAATATCCTCAACATTTTGACGCGCTATTTCGCGCACCTTATCTTTCGGAATACGTTCAAGTTCTTTTTGTATCAGGTCATAGCCTGTTTCTTTTGTTTTAGCAGAAGCGTAATCCACCATATATTCGGTAAGAGTCATAAGCGCGTTGGGATGGCAACAGTTAAGAATCTGGCCGTTTTTGCAAAGGCTCATAAATCGGTCGCCTGTTCTGCCTTCGCGGTAGCAAGCAGTACAGAAAGAGGGGATATGTCCGTTTAGCATTAACCAATGAACAACCTCGTCCAAGGTGCGTTGGTCGGAAACGTCGAACTGTTCTGTATCGTGAGGGCGCTCAGTCTCTGTATAACCGCCGACAGAGGTTCTCGAGCCGCCGCTTACCTGAGAAATACCAAGGCGCAAAAGTTTAGAGCGCACCTCTTCGGTTTCTCTGGTAGAAATAATCATTCCTGTGTATGGAACAGCAAGACGAATACAAGCAGTAATTTTTGCAAAAATTTCATCTGAAATTGAGTTGTCAAATGCGCTCGGGTCAATATCATCTGCGCGTTTAATTCTCGGAACGCTTATTGTATGAGGACCAACGCCGTGAACGGCCTCAAGATGTTCGGCGTGCATAATAAGACCTGCAAACTCATATTTATAAAGCTCAAGTCCGAACAAAACACCCAGTCCCACATCGTCAATACCACCCTGCATAGCGCGGTCCATAGCTTCGGTGTGGTAATCGTAATCGTGCTTAGGTCCTGTGGGATGAAGTTTTAAATAGCTTTCCTTGTGATATGTTTCTTGGAATAAAATGTATGTACCGATTCCGGCATCTTTAAGTTTGCGATAGTTTTCAACCGTTGTTGCGGCAATGTTTACATTCGCGCGACGAATATCACCATTTTTGTGGTGAACACTATAGATGGTTTTTATACATTCGAGAATATATTCGATCGGGTTATTGACAGGGTCTTCACCCGCCTCAATAGCAAGACGCTTGTGGCCCATATCCTGAAGCGCAATAACCTCGGCTTTAACCTCTTCCTGTGTCAGTTTTTTTCTTGGAATTGTTTTGTTTTTTGCGTGGTAAGGGCAATAAACACAGCCGTTAACACAGTAGTTTGAAAGATATAAAGGCGCAAAAATTACAATTCGGTTGCCGTAAAATGCAAGTTTGATTTCTTCGGCTATTTTGTAAATTTCCTCAATTTTTTCAGGTATTTCGCAAGCCAACAAAACCGATGCCTCTCTGTGAGAAAGACCTGCGCAAACATAGCCTGTTTCGGTCTTTTTGGGTCTTGCCTTTTCTAAAATACTGTCTATTAGTTCAACGTTGTTTTTATTTTCTTCGGCATAGGCTAAGGTTTCTCTTATTTCGCCGTCGTTTATAAATTCCTCAGCCTTTAGTGATTTAGGATTATAAATTGCCATATTAAATTTCCTTTCTGTCTCCTCTGTCGGTAACTATTCGGTAGCCGATAGAGGCCATTTTTTCCTTCAAAAGTTTTATGCTTTGGGCAGATTCCTCACCCGTTGCAATTTTATTGTCATAAAGCATATATTTTTTGCGAACCTCTAAAGGTGAGAGATTCGGCATAATAACATTAGCTCCTGCTTTAATGCCAAGCTCTCTGCCGTTGGGATGAATTGTGCCAAGCGCGGTGGTGGCGGGCAAAAGAACAGGCGGATAAATAATCCGTATTATAGATAATAGGTAGCAGGTAAGCTCTAAACTGCCTGGCTTAAAATCTTTAAACGGTGTGTCCTTGTGCGGTATAAACGGACCTATTCCGCACATATCGGGCTTAAAGTTTTGAATAAATTCAAGGTCTTTCGCCAACGTTTTGGCGGTCTGATATGGTGAGCCCACCATAAATCCGCAACCCATCTGAAACCCGAGTTCGCGCAAATCTTTAAGACAACGAATTCTATTTTCAAGCGTGAGGTTTTGCGGGTGCAATAAAGCATAATGCTCACTATCCGCAGTTTCGTGACGAAGCAAATATCTGTCCGCACCGGCATCGCGCAGTTTTTTATAACTGTCAAAACTTCTTTCACCGAGTGATAATGTCACAGCACAGTCGCTGTAACGCGATTTTATGCTGCTTATAACATCGCACAGAAAATCATCGTTCCAAAAGGTATCTTCACCGCCTTGCAAAACAAATGTGCGAAAGCCCAAGGTGTAGCCCTCGTCACAACAAAGCAAAATATCTTCTTTAGATAGCCTGTAACGCTCGCAGGTCTTGTTGCTTTTGCGAATTCCGCAGTAATAACAGTCGTTTTTGCAGTAATTGCCAATTTCAATAAGTCCGCGAACATAAATTTTGTTGTCGTAAATTTCTTTACGTTTTTCTTCTGCTAAATTGCCGAAAAACTTTGCGGCTTCGGGAGAGTAGTGTTCTATTATGTATTCAAACTCCTGTAGCGACAAGCCTTCTCCGCTATATAACCTTAAAGCAAGGCTTTTAAGTTGGTTATCCATTTGTAATCACACTCGAATATGCGGTTTTAACGCTTATCCCGTCAAGACTGCCGATTTTACCCGAAAGGGTTGAAATCACATTTTGCGGAGCGTCAATCGCAATACTTATTATATTGATATTCTTTTCGCGATAGGGAATACCCATTCTGCCTATTATATAGTTGCCGTAATCGTGCAAAAGGCAGTTGAGCTTATCAATAGCATCAACCTTTTCGACAATAATTCCCATAACACAAACTCTTGTTTCCATAAAGTTCACTCCTAAAAAATGCCGCACTGCATAAAAGCGGTGCGGCATAGTAATAGTAATAAAAATTCAAGCCGTCACCTTTCAGTCAGAAATTCTTTATGTCAGGTGCTGTATATATTATATAATGTAAAGTAAAATTTTTCAAGTACTATATTATATATAAGTTCTAAATATTATATTACATATATATAATATAATGTAAAAACAATTCCGCATTACGAATTAGCAAGTGTCCTTTTTATCGTACACACATAAATTTATAATAAAATTAAACTAAATACTTGACAAATGGGGAGTGTTTGGTTATAATAAGATTAACGAACAAATGTTCGGGAGGTTAAAATTATGTCAGCTATACATACTTTACAAACAATTTTTGAATTTGCGGCTATTATATTTATTGTGTGGGGCTTTTTTAATGAGGATAAGTTTATTTGTTTTGAAAAGCGCCTTGTGTCCTTTTTCCGCAGAAAAAAATTAAAATTGATAAAATGCAAAGTGCAAAATACAAAATTATTTGTGCAACAAAAATCTAATTAACCGTAGGGGACGAT
>JAFYNC010000080.1 GCA_017549905.1 Clostridia bacterium
CTTAATGACTACAAGACTGTTGTAGTTTATGATCCTAACGACGCTAAGGCTATTAAGCAACTTTACAAAGAATACGGCATCGAAGTTTCTGCTAATGTTGTTACATATACAAGCTTTGTTGCAGGTCTTTTGAAAGACGGCAAGTTAGAAGCAAAGAACAGCGGTAAAGATGTTGTATTCCAAGACCCATATCAATTGTCACGTGATTTAGAAGAAACCGAAGAAGCTCGTGAAATTGTTATGTCTTACGCAGTTCTCGGCGAAATGCTTCTTAATCGTGCTGAAACTGTTTGGGCAGGTAATATTCTTATGGCACAGTATATGCCCGAAGTTATAAAACTTGTAGCTAAAAGAAGAATTTTCAATGCTACAAGTGTAGGCGCTAAAACAATCGTTACTGCTTGTGTTGCTGAATATGTATCTCTTAAGGCAGTGGCTGAAGACGTAGAAATAATATCATTAGAAGATTTGATTTTAGGAGAATAATTATGTTAGTTAATTTAAAGCAAATTATTGGTATGGCCGAAGAGGGCGGCTACTGTATCCCTGCATTCAATGTATATAATGTTGAAACTGTTATGGGTGTTATTAAAGCGGCTGAAGAAGCTAAGGCTCCCGTTATTATTCAGGTTTATCCTCGTCTTATAAACGAAGAGGTTGGTTATTATTTAGCGCCAGTTGTTTTGGCGGCTGCAAAAAAAGCAAGTGTTCCTGTTTGTTTCCATCTTGACCATGGCGCAAATGAACTTGAAATTCAAAAGATTTTGTATTGGGGCGCAACAGGTATTATGTACGATGGTTCTGTTCATTCCTATGAAGAGAATGTCGCTAATACAAAACATATAGTTGATATTTGTAACGCTATTGATATTGGTGTTGAGGGCGAACTCGGTCATATTGGCAGTGTTAATGACGATGCTATGGAAGAATATACTGACCCTGCAGAAGCTGCTGATTTTGTAAAGAAAACAGGTGTATGCTGTCTTGCAGTTCTTATTGGTAATGCACACGGTCATTATAAGAAAACTCCTTGTCTTGATATTGACAGAGTAAAAGCTATCAGAGAAGCAACTGGCGGTTTACCGCTCGTTCTTCACGGTGGTTCGGGTATTCCTGATGATCAGGTTAAAGCTGCAATTAAAGCAGGTATTCGCAAAATGAATATTGGTACTGATGTATGTTGTTCTTTTGCAGAGGGCACCTTCGAAACTCTTAATGACCCAAATAGAAGTCTTGCGATTGACTTATTTATGAAGAAGCCTATTGACAAAGTTAAAGCATTGGCACTTGAGAAAATTAAGTTAGTTGGTGCTGACGGAAAGGCATAAATTATGGCTAATATAGTAGGGATTGGTGCAAATGTTTTTACACTCTTTACAATATCCCTACATACCCAACCGAAGATACTAAAATGAGAGCCACCGCCAGTAAAACTGCTGGCGGTGGCCCTGTTGCAACCGGTCTTGTTGCGGCAAGGAAGTTGGGCGAAGATACAGCATATATCGGTGTTTTTTCAGACGATAACGGCGGTAAGTTTTTAAAAGAAGATTTTATAAAATACGTCGTTAAAACTGACCTTATAGACGCAAAATCGGAGTATAATCATACACACGCAAGTACTATTCTTAAATAAAGGTGAATGAAATGTTAGAAAATTTAAAAAAATTAAATCCCGAAATTGATTTTTATCATATTACTGATAAGGAATTTGCATCATTTGGTAGAATATTAAAAACTTTTGATACAACTGAAATTATCGAAGTTGCCAAAAATATTTCTAATCCTGATAGTGGTTCTTCCTATGTTCCTTCTTGTGAGGATTTTGAAAAACTCCAGATTGCAACCGAGATTAAAAACGAATGTTTTGGCACTTTACCCACCCAAATTGGTTATTGTTGGGGTCACAATACTTTAATGAATGCGACCGAGTGGCACTCATGCAGTGAAGTTAATATTGCAGTAACACCGTTAGTTTTAATTCTTGGTCATATTTGGGAAATTGAAAACGGCATGATTGATTCCTCTAAGTTTAAAGCCTTTTATCTTCCTGCCGGTACAGTTGTCGAGGTATATGCTACTTCGCTACATTACTGTCCTTGTGAGGTAGGAGAAAGTGGATTTGGCTGTGTTGTAGGTTTGTCGAAGGATACAAACACTAATCTTGAAATTGAGCCTCAGGATAAATTATTATTTCGCAAAAACAAATGGATAATAGCTCATTGTGAAAATGAAGCCCTTATAAACAGGGGAATATTTGCTGGAATAACCGGTACTAATTACGAAATTAAATATTAAAGGATTATTAAAATGTAGGTCTTTTCAGCAACTTTAAATCAAATGTTTTGAGCATTGCTGAAAAGTATTCGGACGAATTGGTGACTACAAGAAAAGCCGTTGATAATGATATTTTACCTTACAATATGCAAGGAGGTTATTATCTAAAATGAAGCAAAAAAATGAAATAATAAAGGAATATATAAAAACACTCGTTTCAAATTCTTGTGATGTCTTGGTTTGTGGTGGTGGTTTCGCTGGTATATCAGCGGCACTTTCAGCTGCAAGACACGGAAAAAAGGTAATTTTGATAGAAAAAGAATATCTTCTTGGCGGTCTTGGTACAGCAGGGCTTATCACAATATATCTTCCTTTGTGCGATGGATTTGGAAAACAAGTTTCTTTTGGAATTGCGGAGGAATTATTTAGACTTTCTATTTCTTTGGGCGCCGAAGCTGATTATCCCGAAAATTGGCTTGATTCTAACGATGTTACTAAAAGGACAGAAAAAGATAAGCGTTTTCAGGTAAGATACAATCCGCACATTTTTTCTATACTTGCCGAAAAATTACTTTTGGAAAATGGTGTTGAAATTCTTTACGGAACATATGCTGTTAGTGTTAATAAAAAGAAAGATAAAATTAATGCTGTAATTGTAGAAAATAAAACGGGTAGACAGGCAATTAAGGTTGACAGTGTGGTTGATGCAACAGGTGACTGTGACCTAGCACTGTTTTCGGGAGCTCCTACTCAAATTTTCAAACAAGGTAATGTGTTGGCTGCGTGGTATTATTCATTGGGTTCAGACGGGTATAATCTTAATACACTAGGTGTTGCCGATATACCGGAAAATGAAAAGAATGATGAAACTAAGGTTCCGCTTTTAGCAAAAAGAAGATTTTCAGGTCTTGACGGCAAAGAAATTTCTGAAATGGTTCAGTTATCTCACAAATCAACCATTAACGATATTATTAATAAGCGCTTGAATGATTCTCGGTATCTTCCCACAATGATTCCTTCAATTCCTCAAATTAGAATGACACGGCGAATTGTTGGAGAATACACCCTAGATAGCTCCGAAAATCACAAGTTTTTTGAGGATTCTATTGGAATGGTGTCTGACTGGAAGAAACGAGGACCAATATATGAAGTGCCATTTTCGACACTATATTCAAAATCAGTTAAAAATTTGATTGTGGCGGGGCGTTGCACTTCAGTTACGGACAGTATGTGGGATATTATGCGTGTTATACCATGCTGCGCGGTAACAGGTCAGGCAGCAGGTACCGCCGCTTCATTAACTAATGATTTTTCAAGATTAGATGTTAAACATCTTCAAAGAGTATTAAAACAAGATTGTGTGAAAATACATATTGATGAATTGGAAAATTAAAAAAGTTTTACAGAGTAAAGTTTACCTGCTTTCCACGACCTTAAGACAACAGTAGGGAAGGAAATAAGCGAAAAATTCGGCATTTCAGAAATGGAAGTTACCGA
>JAFYNC010000081.1 GCA_017549905.1 Clostridia bacterium
CCAAGGCTTTATTATGGCTCTTTAATTGGCTCTAGAACTCACGGTATATCTGTTATAATATAAACTATCTACTGACGAAATACGGGCGAAATAGGGCCGATTTATGGCTTATAATAATAAGCCCAACCGCGGTCTGCGATCAGGCTTGTTTACTAAAATTTTATATTTGTTTACTATTTGTAAACTTTCGGTCTGGGCGTTTACTGAATTTTGCAGAATTTTTAAAATTTTAATTATTTTCTGTTTTAAAATAAGCTATAATTAATGAACAGCAAATGAATAATAAATAAATAATTATTTGCAGAAATTTTTAAAATTTTAATAAAATTTATTATTTATTACTGTATAATATAATGTAAACAAAATAAACTGGGTGGCGGCCAAACGCCGGGGTAATTAAATTTATGATTTATGTAGCTAAAAAAAATAAACACGTTGGCAACAACAAATACGACATTATTGACATTAAAGAAATTAATGACGATATGTTTGTGGCAGATTTGTATACAGTTGACACCAACCCAAAGTATTTCATTGAAAATAATTGGTTTAATTGGGAAAGATCGACTGCAACCGCAACAAAAGTAAAAACTGTATCTAAAAAATACAAATATTGGTCGTCAGACCAAAGTCCAAACGCTGTTAAATATATTGACACCCGCGGTTATTCTATTATTGATACAACGCGCACGTTTGATGACATTGATTCTGCTGCTAAATATGCATTGCAATTAGACATTAAAGATTTTGAAAGATTTTTATTACATTAATATTGGGGGTATAAAATTATGACTTTAGAAAAGTATAAAGAAAAAATTAAAAGTTTGGTTATTACACGTGCGGCTATTGAAGATCAGATGAAAAAAACTGATCTTCTTAGATACGAAGAAATGCGCAACGACGAATACAGTGGCCCGGCAACGCTATTATATTTTGCGCTATTTGATGAAAAATATGCTATTAATGCGAAATTGGGGAAGATCCAAGATCAGATGAAAAAAGATGGTTTTGAAATTAAACAGTATTGTTATTGGCACAATTTATATTTAGACTTAGCAAATACAGTTATGGGGGTAAAATAATATGTCTAGATCACAAAGAATTTTATATAAAGAAAAGTATGATGAATACAAACAAAGTGAAAAGTATGCTATTAGAAACAAACAACAAGTAGAGTCAAATGCAGCTAAAACATATTGCAAAGAATTAGCTGGTTATATATGTGCTATTTGTGGGGGCGACGCATTAGACGCCCACCACATTATTGCGCAAGAATTGGGCGGATCAAACGAACAAAGTAATTTAATTTGTTTATGCCGTAAATGCCACCAACAAGTGCACAGTGGGGTATATATTATAGACCCGGAAACTAAAGTAATTGACATTGGCAAAGTAGATGAAATTACTGATGAAAAGAAACCCGAATACATTAAAGAATTTGAAAAGAAAATTGGCACAACTGTTTATAGAAATACCGGCAGATATTATGCATTTATTGACGGGGTTAAAACTAAATTTACAGCAGCAGAAATAAAAGCTGCTATTAATTATATACCGGTTAGCACCCAAAAGAAAATTGCAGCTGCAAAGAAAAAACAAAATGTAAAAGAAAGAAAAATATTGGCCGAATACAAAAAAATGCTAAAAGAATGTGGCGCAACACGGTTATGGCACGATACGTGTAAAGTGATAAATGTGTGGGATTCGCTTAGCGACGTGCAAAAAAACCACATTTTTGAAGTTTTAAATAGATATTTTTCTAAAGATTAATTTTTTAGTCAAAAAAAATATGCTATTAATAGTGTGCAGCGAATTGAATTAGCTATTTAATTACTGTATATTAATGTATATATTGTGAAAGTTTGGTTGCGTGGTGGCCACCCAACTTTTACACGGCGCAACCAAAGGAGTAGCAAAATGAAACAAAATAAAAAACAGCTGAAGGCATATAATTTAAATGCCAAAGCGTTTGATTTTTTATTAACTGAATATGGTGATTGTATAGAAATACCAACCGATGATTTCAGTAATTATACCTGCGGATACCGTAAAAGTAATACTATTATTTATGACGGTTGTAAAAAGCTGGTAATATTGGAATGTAATTTATGGGAATTATTTAAAAAACTGGGTTGGTATGATACAATTTATGAATTAACAGACTGGAAACAGTGTATCTGTTATAAACGTGAAAGTCAGACTGATTTAATTGAAAAAAGTATTACTGGCGGTATGGCATATAGAACTGTTTATAGTAATTTAAATAAGTATTATACTGACGATGAAATAGAACAGCGACTTAATATGTTTACAGCTGATTATGATGAAGAATTGATACAAATACATTTCAATTATACGGAAGAAGCTGGCAAAATAGAAAAATGGGAAAATTGTGTTAAATATGATATTAACGGCGCGTATGCCGCAGCTATTATAGAAATTTTTCCTAAAGCAGAAGATTATATTTTAAATTTATATAATAAAAGAAAAGAAAGACCAATTAATAAACAGTATATAAACTATTTTATTGGTATGTTAGCACGAAATGGCCACAGAAAAACATTTAATTATGTGGTGCAAAAGATTCGTAAACTGATGGAAGAAACTATTGATGAAACTGACGGTATATTGATATATGCAAATACTGACGGTTTTGCTGTTAGTGATCCGGTTGGTAAACCACGTAAAGTAGGTAAAGAATTGGGTGATTTCAAAATTGAATACCAAGGCGATATTTATGTATACGAAGGCGATAATTATTGGATTATGCAGTGTGGTGATAAAATAACCGGTAATGTTTTGTGGCAAGTTAGAGATCAAATAGATTTACGAATTGGTAAAGCTGTTAAATATAACAGAGTTAAAAGAGGCCATAGTTATGTGGCAGAAAATGTCGAGGTAATTAGCGTATGAAAAAAATAAAAAGAACTAGAACGTGGACAACGAAAGCTGGTATAACTAAAACTAAAACGTATGAATATACGGTGAGTGGTAGCGGTAGAACAACTAAAAAAGGTAAAACAACTAAACAATCATTTAGACGTGTTGCTAAACAAAAAAATGAATTGTTAATTAAAGACGGCGCAGTTTTAGATCAATCTAAAATAGATGATATGACACAAAATTTAAATAGTAGTTTAAAGCGAACCGTAGAAAATAAGATAAAAGCTATTATTAAAAATAACGGCAATTTAACTGTAGAAGGTTTAGATCAACGTATTAATCAAACCACAAGATCTAAAACAGAACAGTTTGTTAAAAATTTGGGTTATACTGAAGCAGAATTTGAAGCTGAATTTGGTTTAACTGATACTGATTTACAGCAAGGAACTTTTAAACATACACAAGATGGTGTAGAGTTTACGTCTAAAACCGGCAAGAATTTTATGTTTATATGGGATTATGATGGCGGAATCAAAATCATCTAAAGCAGCTAAAACATATAAGGGGGAATGGTATACCGTCAACAGTATATTAGGCAACGATTGGGCACGTTTCTATTATCTGTTAGGCGGTCGATAACCCGAGAAGCTGGTAAATCATATAGTGTTATGAAATGGGCGACAAATAGAAAACTTAAAAAGCCGGATAAAGTAAAATTCTATTGGTTTAGATTAACAGAAACCCAACAAAAAGCACTATTAGCAAATAATGCGGGCGATTTAATAGATCCCGATTTAAAAAGAAAATATAATTTAAAGACATTTACTAAAGGAAATATTGTATATACATATGAGGAAGAAACCGTAGTAAATAGAAACGGCAAAGAAACTACAAAGAAAGTAAATCAAAAGGAATTTTGTCGTGTAATGGCCTGTTCAACGTTTTATAACGATAAAGGCCGTGGTTATTTCGATAATGAATATGACGGTGAATATATCTGCATATTAGATGAAATGAACCGAGAACAATCTGAAAAGAATACTTTTGATATTGTATATGCATTTGTTAATCAATTAGAAAACGTTTTGAGATCTACCAAGACTAAGGTTAGAATTATTATGATAGGTAATACATTGGAAGAAGCTTCTGATTTATTATCTGCACTTAATTTTATACCGGACGATTTTGGTAGATATAAACTTAAACGTAAAAAGGCAGTTGTCGATTATATTAAACCAAACGAGCTATATAAGCTTAGACGTGAAGAGTCAACTGCAAATTTAATGATGCCAAACGCTTCTACGTTTACTAATGAAATAGAAATAGATCGTAGTCTACTAGTTAATAAACGTAGAAGAATTACCCCGATGAAAATTATAAAGTTTAATAAAAGCCCTGATACTTGGTTTACTGTTTGGAACGATAGAATTGTAAGTGATTACAACAGTGAACAGAAACCTGCTATTGCGATGAGGCGGTATTTAGATGAACTTTATAGTATGGAAGCAGCTAATCAAGTAATTGAAGTTTTTGATGCTAGAGCATTTAAATTTACTTCTTTAGCTTGTTTTAAAAGATTTCAAAAGCAAATGAAATTATTGAAAAAGTAATGTTGGTGGTGCCCGTTTATATTCTCAGACAATTGCGATGTAGACACCCTGCGAAGAGCAGCTAATAAACAACAGATTGGTTATCTGAGTCTGGTAAACGGTGCACTCCTTCATATATATTTTTAGGAGACCAATGAAATGAATAAATGTAAAAATTGCATCTATATGCAAGAAATTCACGAATATGATTCTGGAGTTGTTTGTGAAAAGCGTGGTGATACTACTGTATGTGCAAAGTGTGTCGACTACGTGTCGAAGAGACAACTCAGAAAACTCGCGCGCATCAAAAAGAAGCTCGAAGCTTTAAAAAACAAATCTAAAACTAAAAAGAAATAAATTAATAAGGAGATAATTAGATATGATTGAAAACGAACAAAGCGTATCGCAGCAAGAAAATGTGAATGACAGTACCGACTACATCGAAGCTTTAAAAGAGATGAAACAGAATTCTGTCGACCGTGCGGCTTATGACAAGCTAAGAAGTGAGAACAAGCAATTACTGGATGCATTAGTTAACGGCAAAGAGATTGAAGTTAAGAAAGAAGAGCCAGTAGATATTAATCAATTGCGCAAAGATTTGTTTAATAGAGACAAACAGATGAGCAATTTGGATTATGTATCGAGCGCTCTTAAACTTCGTAATGCACTGATTGAGAAGGGTGAACGCGACCCATTCTTACCTTATGGCGATAAGGTAGATTTGAAAGCAGAGCATTATGAAAAAGCAGAAGAAGTTGCGACAGTTCTACAAGAATGTGTAGATTTTGCAGATGGTGATTCAGGAATTTTCACTGCTGAGCTTCAAAGACGTACAAAAGATTCTATGCCTTTTAGAAGAAAATAAAATTACAAGGAGACTAAATAACAATGGCATACCCTTATACTGGGCAACTTAACCAAAACGAAATTTTTGCTGCGTTATTCAATATGATTATTTCACAGCAAGTTTTCGCTGACAACATTTATGACACTAAATCAACACTCGCTGATATGAGTAGAGTAGACGGTTCTATGTATGGCGACACTAAACTTTACTACAGCACCGACGTTCTTAAGTCCTTCGAATGGACTGGCGATGCAGAAGCTCAAAACCTTCTTAAACTTCACAGACCCGAAGCTCCTGAATGTCAAGCAATTACTATCGATACTTTCCGTATGATCCCCGTAACGGTAGATAACTACCTTTCTAAGAGAGCTTGGAGCACTGAAGGTGCATTTAGTTCTTTCAACTCTCAAATCTTAGGCTGGATCCGTGATACTAAGAGAGTATACGATGCAACTCTTTTCAACTCTTTCGTAGGTACTACTTCTAGTGCTGTTGGTAAACAAACTGTTAACATTACTCTTCCTGCTGAACCTGATGGTGTTGATGATTACAACACTGAAGCTTACAACAGACTTGTAGCTCAGGCTATTGCTACTGAAATGGCTAACCTTATGGTTGACCTTGAAGACGTTTCTA
>JAFYNC010000082.1 GCA_017549905.1 Clostridia bacterium
AAACTTCAATTTCTTCTTTTATTTTTTGAGAGGGTTTGTCATCTATAGGCTTTAATACAAAACTCAAAACAGAAATTATTAAACTTATACCAATACCTGCCACACCTAAAATAATGTTAAAGACTGTTAAAACCGCAAAAAGAAGTAAGCAGACACCACCGCTTATCAGTAGCGGAGCATTTGTTTTTTTGCGCTTATTTAAAGCTTTGGGCAATTCTTGTTCTAATTTATAGAGTTGGGATTTTAAATTCTCACAATCGGCGGTTTTTTTGCTTATTGCTATATTTAATTCTGCAATTTTGCCCCCAAGAATTTGAGAATTTTCTTTTGTTGCATTTTCGGGAGGATTAAGACCTGCATCAATACTCTTATTTAAAAGCGCAATTTCATTTTCTTTAGAAGATACCTTAGCCGTAGCGGTTTCTGCTTTTGAAATGCAGAATTTAAGCTTTCTTAAATACATTTCATCAATAACCGTGCCGTCTGACAAGGTTAAGGTTTGGTTTAATTCATCAAGCTCTTGCTTTAATTCTAACAAACGTGTCAGCTTTTGGGCGTTTCTGATATCCTGCTCAGAAGAAATTTTATTATTTAGTTCTTGCGCACTTTTTTGCAAAGCAAAAATTTCGGTTTCCAATTTAGCTATCTGCGCTTTTTTCTCTGCAAGTTGGTCCTTTTGCGAAGAAAGCGATGATATTTTTTCTTCATATTCGGATGCGGTTTTAATGTTTTTATCATAAGCGCCGGCTTTTCCGCTTTTAGACATTAAGGCTAATTTTGCCTTTTGAAGTCTTGCATTAACTGCATCAAAGGAAATATTCTCATCCCCTGTTAAAGCAAGGTTTGAGAGCTTGGCAGAAATTTCGCCCTCGGCATCACTGTCGTTTTCGGGAAAACCGAATTGACCTATAAACACGCTGCGCTCAAACGCCGACAAGGAAAGCCCGAAAAATTCTGTTCCAACATCGCTTGATACCGACTTGCCTTCGCTTAGTTGCAAATCGTAAAGGGTTGTCTTATCGGTAGAGTTTGAGGCTCTGAATTCCTTTTCCAAACGGTATTTTTTGCCGCCGTGCTCAAAATCGATACTGCCTGCCATTGCAGAATTATCCCAAGGGGTATATTTTTTGCGAATATTTTTAGCGAGTGACGAACCGCCGTTTTTACTGCCGTAAAACATCATTTTAATAAATGACATAACGGTGGTTTTGCCATCCTCGTTATTTCCGTGAATAACATTTAAGCCGTCGCAAAAATCAAGTTTTAAGTCCTTAATTCCTGCAAATGAGGATATATAAAGAGAGTTAATCTTCATCGAATTTTACCTCCCCCGCAAACGCTTTAAGACCTAATTTTAAAGCATTTTTATAAATTGTTTTTTCATTTTCATTCACAAGGGCTTGTTTTTCAAGCATTTTTTTAACGAATATACCCTTGAGTGACGGCTCTTGCGCCAAAGCCTCAAGGTCAATTTTAAGCTCAGAATTGTCCTTAATTTTCACAAAATAAAGGTCTGCTTCAAGTCGGCTTAAAATTTCGGTTTTAATAAGTTTTACATCGGGCGAGATTTCGCCTGTAAGCTCGATTTTATAAAGGTTATCGCGAAAATCTGCGCCGTATTTGTCTTGAAGTTCAGATGTTATCTTTCGGTATATTTCTTCATTGGAGCAAAGGTCTGTAATATCTGTTATATGGTGAATGTGTTGGCGCTTAGAAACAGGTACAAATTCTAAATTACAAACACCTTTGCCTATTTCGCCTATATAAACGCCTTTTTCATCAAGTTCGTCAAAGCCTTGACCTTCGGGACAACCGCAGTAAGCAAAATATGTGTTCTGCAATTTGCCGATAGGGGTTTTTTTATGCACGTGGCCAAGCGCAATATAATCCATACCTGAATTTTTCACAAATGTGGGAGTTATGGAATTATAGTCAGATGAAAGGTCGCTTTTAAGTTCGCCGTGTTGCACCATAAGGTTTACATAATCTTTGTCGGTTGCTAACGAAAAACGTTCTTCGCCTTTTAAGTATACGTCGGTAAAAGATCTGCCATAGCATTTAAGGGAAATGTCCTCAAAGGTGATGCATTCATCTTCCTTGCCCAAAACATAAAGATTATCGGGTAAATCGCGGTTTAAAAAAGGTGAATCGGCGTTAAGCGGGTCATGATTTCCGCCGCAGAAAATTATTCTTTTGCCGCAGTTAGCCATTTTTTCAAAAACCGCATCTATAAAACGGGAATCAACCTTGTTTGAGTCAAATAAATCGCCTGAAATCGCAATAACATCAACATTTCGTTCTATTGCCAAATCAATAATCTTTTCAAATGTCAAAAGAGTTTCAAAACGGCGCTTTGAAGCTTCGGCTTTAAGAAAACTCTCGGCTGCACCTATATGAATGTCTGCAGTATGCAGAATTTTAACTGTTTGCAAGTCTTTTCATCTCCCTTTATGGCTATACACTACAAATTGTAACATTTTTCTCATATATATTCAAGTGTAATATAAGACAAAAAACTATTGACAAATAAAAAAACGGATGCTATAATGTTCAAAAATGCGTTGAAGGAATTATTGCTTGTATTAAAGCGTTTCAGAGAGTCGGCGGAAGGTGCAAAGCCGATACGAAAATATAAGTTTAAGTCTCATTCCCGAGCAGAACTGCTGAAAATAATAGTAAGCGGTTACGGCTTGCCCCGTTATCTTGGCAGAAAGCTTGTTAGAGCTTTATTGAGTGACCGTTTTAATGCGGTAATCAGGGTGGTACCACGGAATTAAATGTTCGTCCCTGAGATTGCAAGCAGCAATCTCAGGGCTTTTTTATTAAATGCGAGAGGTGTTAGATTATGAAAATCAAAATTTCGGACAGAACTTTGTGTAAGGAGGGCAATTCCTTTAGCTTTAAGGAAAAAATCGAAATTGCCCGTCAACTTGAAAAACTAAATGTTGATGTAATTGAACTACCTAAAATTGAAAATGCAAAAGCAGATACGCTTTTGGTTAAAACAATAGCATCTTTTGTTAAGAACGCTGTTATTTCTGTAGCAGTTGGTATGACTAAAGATGGCATAGAAAAAGCTGCAAATGCGCTTTCTACTGCTAAAAAACCAAGACTTAGAATAGAGTTGCCGGTTTCAACTGTTGGTATGGAATATACCTGCCACAAAAAAGCCGAGAAAATGGCAGAGTTTGTAGGCGAACTTGTTTCATTTGCCAAGCAAAAGGTAAACGAGGTTGAATTTTGCGCGGTTGATGCAACCAGAGCAGAAGATGATGTACTTGAAAATATAATAAATGTAGCAATTCAGAGCGGCGCAGATAAAATTACAATTTGCGATACTGCGGCAGAAATGATGCCTGATGATTTCGGTCAGTTTATAAAATTGGTTACATACGGCAAAGCAATAGAGTTTTCGGTTTGCTGCAACAATAAAAACGGTCTTGCTTGTGCAAATGCAGTTGCCGCTATGGAAAACGGAGCGCATGGCTTTAAGACTGATGTTATAGGTGAAGAAATTTCACTTCACACTATTTCGCAGATTATGAAAAACTGCGCTGAAAAAATCGGGTTTACTACAAATATTAAATATACCGAGCTTAACAGAATTATAAATCAAATACAGTGGGTTATAGGTAGCGCTAAGAATAACAATTCTGCAGTTGGTGTAAAAACTGAAGAAACAGCGCTAAGCTTTAGCGCAAACGATTCGAAGGACAGTGTAATTACCGCGGTTTTAAATCTCGGATATGACTTGTCCGAGGAGGACTGCGTTAAGGTTTATGATGAATTTTTGCGCGTAGCAGAAAAGAAAAATGTGGGCACAAAAGAGCTTGACGCTATTGTAGCAAGTGTTGCTTTGCAAGTACCTGCAACATATAAGCTTGTAAGCTATGTTATGAATAACGGAAATATTATTCCTGCAACCGCTCAGATAACCCTTGAAAAAGACGGTGAAGAAAAACAGGGTATCGCAATAGGTGACGGACCGATTGATTCAGCCTTTGTGGCAATTGAGCAGATTATCGGTTGTCATTATGAACTTGACGATTTCCAGATTCAGTCTGTAACAGAGGGTAAGCAGGCGTTAGGCTCTGCTTTGGTTAAGCTTCGCCGCGATGGTAAACTTTATTCAGGAAACGGTATTTCTACCGATATTATTGGTGCGAGTATCAGAGCATATCTCAGTGCTGTAAACAAAATTGTTTACGAGGAGGCAAACGCATAATGAAACTTTCGTTTTCTACAAAGGGTTGGCATAACAACACTTTTAAGGAATTTTGCGAAATTGCAACAGATTTAAATTTTAAAGGAATTGAGCTTCACAATATACATAACCGCCTTTTTACAGATAAGGACGGTGCTTTTCACGAGCATACTGCAAAGCAGACGGTTAGAAAACTTTATGAAATGGAACTTTCGATTCCTTGTATAGACACTATTTGCAATCCTTCTGTCAAAGGTGAAGAAAGTGTTTCTGAAATTTTAGCTTGCATTGATATTGCAGCAAATCTTCACATTCCTTATGTAAGACTTAAAGCTGCGGGCGATGAATTCACCGCCGAAAAAAATGAGGCTATGAGAAATGTTATCGAGTCGGTTTTGCCAACCGCCGAGCAAAAAAAGGTTGTTTTGCTTGTTGAAACGAGCGGAATATACTCAGACACCGCAGTTCTTCGCGATTTGCTCGATAGCTTTGCGTGTGATAATCTGGCGGCTTTATGGGATATGTATTCTCCATATTTCCTTAAAAATGAAGCGCCTGAAACAACTATTAAAAACTTGGGCGCATATATTAGCCACGTGCATATTAAGGATGCGGTTAAAACCGAAAACGGCACCGAATTTTGCCTTATAGGCGAGGGTGAAATGCCAATTGAAGAAATGATGTTGGGACTTCGCTCTGTAAACTTTGATGGTTTCATTTCGCTTGAATGGCATCCTGAATGGTGTGAAGAACTTGATGATATGGAAATTATCTTCTCTCAGTTTGTAAACTATATGAAGCAGTTTAGCGATACTAAGGGCAGTGATAATTCTCTTTATTATAACCGCGCTCATACAGGTAAGTATGTTTGGGAAAAAGATCGCCTTATAGACGCTACTTTCTCTGATGTTTTGGATAGAATGGTAGAGGAATTCCCCGACCAATATGCATTTAAATATACTACACTTGATTACACAAGAACTTATAGCGAGTTCAGAGATGATGTTGATACCTTTGCTCGCACTCTTATTGCATTGGGTGTAAAGGCGGGTACTCACGTTGCGGTTTGGGCGTCTAACGTTCCGCAGTGGTATATTGCGTTTTGGGCAACTGTAAAACTTGGTGCGGTTTTGGTTACTGTTAACACCGCTTATAAAATTCACGAGGTTGAATATCTGCTCAGACAGTCGGATACTCATACCCTTATTATGACAGAGGGTTCTAAAGACTGCAATTACGGCGAAATCATAGCCGAGCTTTGTCCCGAACTTGAAAATACCAAGGCGGGCACATCCTTACACGCTAAAAGACTTCCCTTTATGCGAAATGTAATTACCGTTGGTTTCTCACAAAAGGGCTGTCTTACTTGGGAAAAATCCTTGGAGCGCGCAAATGATGTATCGCTTAGCGAGGTTTACAGAATGGCGGCAAAGGTAGATAAAGACGATGTTTGCAATATGCAGTACACTTCGGGTACAACAGGCTTCCCCAAGGGTGTAATGCTCACACACTATAATGTTGTGAACAACGGAAAATATATAGGCGACCATATGGAATTATCAACTGCTGACAGAATGATGATTCAAGTGCCTATGTTCCACTGCTTTGGAATGGTGCTTTCTATGACCGCATCTATGACACATGGTACTACAATGTGCCCAATGCCTTATTTCTCGGCAAAATCTTCACTCGCTTGTGTTAATTCTGAAAGAATTACAACATTTAACGGCGTACCAACAATGTTTATTGCTATGATGAATCACCCTGACTTTGCAAAGACCGATTTTTCACATATAAGGGTTGGTATTATGGCGGGCGCTAACTGTCCTGCTGACCTTATGAAAAAGGCTACCGAGGTTATGAATATGAAAGAAATCGTATCGGTTTACGGACAGACCGAGGCTTCACCCGGTTGCACAATGAGTAGCTATTACGATTCTTTAGAGGTTAGAACCGAAACTGTTGGCAGCGCTTTTGCAAATGTTGAGTGTAAGGTTGTAAATCCTGAAACTAACGAAGATTGCGCCGACGGTGAAAACGGTGAGTTTGTGGCCCGCGGTTATAACATAATGAAGGGCTATTATAAAATGCCTAAGGCTACTGCCGAGGCTATTGATGAAAACGGTTGGCTTCACACAGGCGACTTGGCTTGTAGAACACCCGACGGAAACTATAGAATCACAGGCAGACTTAAGGATATGATTATCCGCGGCGGCGAGAATATTTACCCCAAGGAAATTGAGGAATTTATCTATACCTGCGATAAGGTTAGTGACGTTCAGGTAATCGGTGTTCCCGATAAGCAGTATGGCGAAGAAATTATGGCTCAGATTATTCTCAAAAAGGGCGAGAATATGACTGCTGAGGAAATGAGGGAATACATTTCTTCTCATATGGCGCGTCATAAGGTGCCGAGATATATTGAATTTGTAAAGAGCTTCCCGATGAATGCAGCAGGAAAAATTCTTAAATATAAAATGCGTGAGGAAGCAGCTGAAAGACTGGGACTTAAATGATAAACGGTATAGAAATAATAGATGCGCATTGCCACATTTATCCCGAAAAAATCGCGGCTAAAGCGGTTAACGGAACCGATACCTTTTACGGCGAAAATTCTGTTGGAAAAGGAACGGTTGAGGATTTACTGGAGCGTGAGCAAAAAGCAGGTGTTGACCGATTTATTGTACAATCGGTGGCAACTACTCCGCATCAGGTGGCGAGTATTAACAATTTTATAGCAAATGAAGTATCCAAAAACCCCGTAAATTTTACGGGGCTTGGTACTTTACACCCCGAAAGTGAAGATATTAAGGCAGATGTGCAAAATCTTATGAGTTTGGGGCTTAAAGGCGTAAAACTGCACCCAGATATTCAAAGATTTAAGCTTGATGATTACAGATGTCTTAAAATTTATGAGCTTTGCGAGGAAAATGATTTGCCTGTGCTTATTCACACAGGTGATAACAGATATGATTTTTCAAACCCAAACCGAATGGTGCCGATACTCGAAACCTATGAGAAACTTACGGTTATAGGGGCGCACCTTGGCGGTTGGTCTATTTGGAATGAAGCGGTAGAGGCTTATAAAAATTTCGGCAATTTTTATGTAGACTGTTCTTCAAGTTTTAATTATATAGATAAAGACACCGCAAAGCGCGTAATACGTACATACGGCGCCGAAAAAGTGCTGTTTGGAACGGATTATCCTATGTGGGATGCTAAGTCTGAGCTCGAATATTTATTATCACTTTCTCTTGACGAATACGAAATAAAGTGTATACTTAATATGAATGCAAAAAAACTTTTTAATT
>JAFYNC010000083.1 GCA_017549905.1 Clostridia bacterium
ATTTGCAACACCAACGGCTGTTGTAATGCTCAAGAAATCCATTGGCAAAAATGGTGTTCCTCTGAATTCCATAACATAACTGTGAGCCAATGCAAAGCCATATAAAATAGGAGTTACTATTACATAAGAAATCCCGAAACTGCCTGTTAAAGCAAAAAATATGAAATACATTACTAAAATTACTGCATAATTGCCCCAAAAGCCCAAATAGGTCATATCATAAATAAACACAGAGTTTAAGCACTCGGTCATAGTAATGGTAATAATAGGTAATAAAAGTAAAAATGCAAAATGCCAAATTTTATCTGCAACTTGATTTTTAATATCAATTTTATAAGCTGCAGAAATACCTAAAATAAAAGGACAAATAAGCGCAAAAGCAAGCAAAAGCCATTTTTTAGAAAATTCTTGAGAAGTAAATTGATTTGAAAAAATAACTACTGCCAAAAGTGTAACTAATCCAATAACAAACCCTACGATTTTTGAACGCTTTGAGCATGTAACCGTAAAGTTATTTTTCAGAAAAGCAAACGCTTTGCTTTTAATCAGATTTAAGTATTTATAAATTAATTCCAAAACTTTCATAACGAATCCTTTCGAAATTTAAACAAAATAATACCCATATATTATACCATATAGCTTCAAAAAAAACAATATTGGAATATTATTAAAATATTAACTTTTTATTAAAAAATAAAACCCCGAGTAATCGGGGTTTTACATTTTACTTTACTGTAATCTTCGCAGTATCTCGTTATTTTGAGTCATTATCTGTCCCATACCGTAGATAAGGAAAAGAGCAATTATTGCTATTACTATTCCCAAAATCAGAACACCAACCGCAACGATAGTGAAAAGACTGTCAAGCAATACTAAAATTATAGCAACTGCCGAAAACACTAAAAATATACCAATAGCAACAACAAAAGCCAAAAACTTAATCACCTTGTCAATGTTGCTTATAGCCTTATTTGTGTATTTATCAATAATAGTTTTTTCCGTGGAAGAGCTAATATCCTCAAATAAATTTTCTTCTCCGATATTATTAGTCACGGTTTTCTCCCTCTTTCTTAACACCGATAGTTACAGACTCACCGTTAATATCCCATTCCTTAACAAATCCCATAGGCTTTGCACTCAAAAGACTGTCAGCCAAAGTGTCACCTGCAATAATCTCACTATTTTCAAGAGCTATAGCTACAACATTTTCGCTACCCTCTAAGGTTATTGCAATATGGTCGGTAACATTAAAGCCTGCTTCCTTACGCATTGTCTGAATTTTACTTACAAGCTCTCTTACAAAGCCTTCATCTATAAGTTCTTTTGTAAGAGTGGTATCAAGAGCCACTGTGATTCCTCTGTCAGTTACAGTGAAGAAGCCCTCTTTCTGATTAGCCTCAATAAGCAAATCATCAGCAGTAAGTTCAATTTCGCCGATAGAAATGTTAAGCTTTAAACAGCCGTTTGCATCAAGTTCTGCCTTAGCAGCACTGCCGTCAATCTCAGCTAAAAGATTGCGAATTTCGCCTAACTGCTTGCCGTATTTCGGACCTAATGTTTTGAGTTGTGGCTTAAATGTATAACTCATAAAACTATCAACCGCATTTGTAAACTCAACATTTTTAATATTAAGCTCATCGCGGATAATTTCGGTATAAGAATCTTCAAGCTCACCTTCAAGATTAACATACATCGAGCCCAAAGGCTGACGGTTTTTGAGTGAAGAGCCGTTACGCGCGCTTCTGCCAAGAACTACAATTTCGAGCACCTTAAGCATCTGCTCCTCTAATTTCTCATCAATAGCGTTGCTATCAACTACAGGAAAATCACAAAGATGGATACTTTCGGGCGCTGATTTATCAAGATTTCTAACTAAATTCTGATAAATATTTTCTGCCATAAACGGAATCATAGGAGCGGCAGTTTTAGCAATAGTTACAAGAGCATTGTAAAGTGTAACATAAGCCGCAATCTTATCGTCTGTAAGCCCTTGTACCCAATAGCGCTCACGACCTCTTCTTACATACCAGTTACTCATTTGGTCAACAAATTCCTGTAAAGCACGGGCTGCCTCGGGAATACGATAGTTGCCCAAATTCTCGTCAACCGCTTTTACAGTGGAATTAAGACGTGACATAAGCCACTTATCCATAACAGTAAGCTTACAGTCAGCCAAATTATATTTTGTAGGATCGAATTTATCTATATTAGCATAAAGCACATAGAACGCATAGGTGTTCCAGAGAGTACCCATAAACTTGCGCTGACCTTCAATAACCGCTTTATCGTGGAAACGGTTAGGAAGCCAAGGAGCAGAGTTTGTATAGAAGTACCAACGTATTGCATCTGCGCCAAATTGCTCAAGTGCATCAAACGGGTCAACTGCATTACCCTTTGATTTACTCATCTTCTGTCCGTTCTCATCCTGAACGTGACCTAAAACTATAACATTCTTAAATGGCGCTTTATCAAAAATAAGTGTTGAAATAGCAAGAAGTGAATAGAACCAACCTCTTGTTTGGTCAACTGCTTCTGAAATAAAGTCCGCAGGGAACTGCGACTCAAAAAGTTCCTTGTTTTCAAAAGGATAATGATGTTGAGCAAAAGGCATAGAACCCGAGTCAAACCAACAGTCAATAACCTCAGGAACGCGGTGCATTTGTTTATTACAATGAGGACACTTTATAGTAACTTCATCAATAAAAGGACGGTGAAGCTCAATATCATCAGGGCAGTTATCAGACATTGATTTAAGTTCTTCTATACTGCCTATAGAATGCATATGTCCGCATTCACAAGTCCAGATGTTAAGAGGTGTACCCCAATATCTGTTACGTGAAATACCCCAGTCCTGAACGTTTTTAAGCCAATCGCCAAAACGTCCCTTACCAATGCTTTCAGGTATCCAATTTATAGTATTGTTATTCTTAATAAGGTCATCCTTAACCTCGGTCATCTTAATAAACCAAGATTCTCTTGCATAGTAGATAAGCGGTGTATCGCATCTCC
>JAFYNC010000084.1 GCA_017549905.1 Clostridia bacterium
CATTTAAAATATCGGGCTTTGGCGTTATTGCTAAATGAAATCTCCCGAAAAATAAAAAAAGGAGAGTTAAAAATGTTTGAAAATTTTAAAGTTTATGAAACCGAACTTGCCGGCAGAGTTTTAAAACTTGAAACCGGTATGATGGCAGGTCTTGCAAATGCTGCTGTTATGGCTTGCTATGGCGATACAAGAGTTCTTTGTACCGTAACTGCTTCCGCAAAACCACGCGAAGGCGTTGATTTCTTCCCATTATCAGTTGATTATGAGGAGAAAATGTATTCCGTTGGTCGTATCCCCGGCTCTTTCACAAGAAGAGAGGGTAAAGCTAGCGATAAGGCTATTTTGGCTTCTCGTTGTATTGACCGCCCTATCCGTCCTTTGTTCCCTAAGGATATGAGAAACGATTGCTCAGTAGTAGCTACTGTTATGTCAGTTGACCCTGATTGCTCACCTGAGGTAGCCGCTGCTATTGGTGTATCTTGCGCTATTGCTATTTCTGATATTCCTTGGGCAGGTCCTATTTCAAGTGTGAATGTTGGTCTTGTTGACGGCGAAATCGTTATCAACCCCAACTTAGAGCAAAGAGCAAAGACCGACCTTAACTTAACTGTTTCTTCTACTGAAGATTTAGTTGCTATGATTGAAGCAGGCGCTAACGAAATTGATGATGATTTAATGTTTGACTGCATTATGGCAGGTCATGAGGTTAATAAAGAGGTTGTTAAATTCATCAATTCAATCGTTGCCGAAATCGGTAAGCCTAAGTTTGAGTTCCAGTCTAACGATCCCGACCCCGCTATTATGGAAGAAATCGAAGCTTTCTGTATTGAAGATGTTAAGAAAGCTCTTGATACTGATGATAAGCTTGTTCGCGATGCTGCATTACTTCCTATTTATAATGCTGTTCACGAGAAGTTTGACGAGCGTTTTGAAGGCAACGAAGCAAAGCTTGATGAGATTATGTATCTTGTTCAAAAGCATGTTGTTCGCGCTTGGCTTAAAGATGAGAAAAAGCGTGTTGACGGACGTGGTATTGATGAAATCCGTCCTCTTGACGCTAAGGTTGACTTGTTACCCCGTGTTCACGGCTCAGGTATGTTCACACGTGGACAAACTCAGGTGCTCTCAATAGCTACTTTAGCTCCCGTAAGCGAAGCTCAGAAGCTTGACGGACTTGATGAAGAGGTTTCTAAGAGATATATTCATCATTATAATTTCCCTTCATATTCTGTTGGTGAAACCAAGCCATCAAGAGGCCCCGGTAGACGTGAAATCGGTCACGGCGCATTGGCTGAAAAAGCGCTTGTTCCTGTAATTCCTTCTGTTGAAGAGTTCCCTTATGCTATCCGTGTTGTATCTGAAGTTCTTTCTTCTAACGGCTCTACATCTCAGGGTTCAATTTGTGGTTCAACACTTGCTCTTATGGCTGCAGGTGTTCCGATTAAAGCTCCTGTTGCAGGTATTTCTTGTGGTCTTATCACAGGTGATGACGGTGTATACGGCGACTTTATGACTATGGTTGATATCCAAGGTCTTGAAGATTTCTACGGTGATATGGACTTTAAGGTAGCCGGTACTCATAAGGGTATCACCGCTATTCAGATGGACCTTAAGGTACACGGACTTACTCCTGCTATTATTAAGGAAGCATTTGCTAAAACTCATAAAGCACGTCTTCACATTTTAGATGAGGTTATGCTTAAAGCAATCCCTGAATACAGAAGCGAACTTTCAGAGTATGCTCCTAAAATGCTCACAACTGTTATTAGTCCTGATAAAATCGGTGATGTTATCGGTAAACAGGGTAAGGTTATTCAGTCTATCCAAGAACAGTGCGACTGTACAATCAATATTGAGGAAGACGGTCACGTTTTTGTTGCAGGTCTTGATACCGAAAAGGCTAAACAGGCAATTTCTATTATTGAACTTATCGCTAATGACCCTGAGGTTGGCGCAGTTTACAGCGGTAAGGTTACAAGACTTATGACCTTTGGCGCGTTTGTTGAAATCGCACCAGGTAAAGAAGGTCTTGTTCACATTTCAAAGCTTGATGTAAAGCGTGTTGAAAAGGTTGAAGATGTTGTAGCTGTAGGCGACCAGGTAATCGTTAAGGTTACTGAAATTGATGACCAAGGTAGAATTAACCTTTCTCGCAGAGATGCATTGGTTGAAATTAACGGCGCAGTTGTTGAAGACGACGCTAAAGATGATGATAACCAAAGAAAAGGCGCAAAACGTCGCGGCTTCAAAAAGCATGATTAATAAGTAAATTTTAAAGCCCTTGAGGAATTCCTCAAGGGCTTCTTTTAATATAACTTTACGTCAATCCAAAGATTTTCATATAGTTTTCGAGTTTCGGTGCTTATATCGTGGTAATACTGCACCTTTGGCATATCTTCATCACGAGGGTATAAAATTTCATTGCCGTAATAGTAATAATCAGGGTTATTAATTACCGCTGTGTTAGGTGAAGCATAACCGATATATTCAGCATTTGCGGTTGCAATTTGCGGTTCTACAGGAAATTCAAATACATCATAGCAGCCTGTTTGTTTTTTGCATTTTTAAGAATACATGCAGAATCAATGAAGATATTTGTGCCTTCCTTTGGATAAAAGAATTTAAGATCAGGATTAGTTTCAACCATTGTTAAGTAGTCGCCTGCATAATAAGGCGCTATTGAGGCTTCACCTGTTTCCATTTTGCCGTAAACCTCATCCATAACATAGGCTTGAAGATTGGCTTTTCCTTTTTTGAGAAGCTCGGCAGCTTTTTCCCAATCTTTTTTGTTTTCGGTGTTAAGGTCTATATCAAGCAAAATCTGTGCGGTCATAAAGGCATCGCGCGGATTATTGAAATTAAGCACCATATCCTTATATTTTTCATCCCAAAGAACATTCAAACTGTTATCAATAGTTTGAATATGTTTGGAATTATAAATAACACCAACCATACCAACATTAAACGGAACGCTGTATTTATTTTCGGGATCAAAGAAAATATTTTTATATTTTTGGTCTATCAAATCGTAATTTGAAAGGGCAGAGGTATCAATTTCAGCTAACATATCCTCTTTAAGCATACGCTCAATCATATAGTCAGACGGAATTACAATATCGTAATTAACACCGCCGTTTTTAACCTGAGAATACATAGTTTCATTGCTTTCAAAGGTGAGATAATTAACCTTAATACCTGTGATTTTCTCGAATTCGCGGTTAACGTCTATCGTATCGTCTGCACCATCAGAAATATATTCGCCCCAGTTGTAAACTGTAAGTGTAGTGCCCTCTAACTCGCGGGAATATTCGCCCCTTAAATCAAGCTCTTTATACTCATAGCCACAACCCGAAAGGAAAGTGCAAAGGATGAAAACCGAGATTATTAAAATACCAAGTCTTTTTTTCATAATATTACACCCTTGCCTTTCTGTTGATTTTTTGTTCGGATTTGGTTTGCAAAACATTATATAGAATAAGCAGAGTAAATATAGCTATAAAGATTAAGGTTGAAAGCGCATAGGTATCGGGGGTAACTGATTTTTTGGTCATATTATAAATTATAATCGGTAGTGTTTGATAATGACCACATGTGAAATAGCTTATTACAAAGTCATCAAGCGAAAGGGTAAACGCCATAATAAAGCCTGTTACAATACCTGCAGAAATAGAGGGAAGTACCACCTTGAAAAATGCTTTAAAAGGTGTACATCCAAGGTCAAGCGCAGCTTCTTGCAAATGTGGGTCGGTCTGCTTTAATTTTGGCATAACCGAGAGAATAACATAAGGCAAATTGAAGGTTATATGTGCTGTGAGCACAGTGAAAAAGCCTAACGATTCGTCAAGACCTATAAGTCTGCCGAGGAATATGAATAACAACATAAGAGAAATACCTGTTACTATATCAGCATTCATCATAGGTATTTGTGTTACCGACATAACAAGCTTTGCGGTAAACTTTTTGCGAAGTGCCATTATTCCAACCGCGGCGGCTGTGCCAAGCACAGTGGAAATTACAGCCGATAAAACCGCAATTATAATTGTGTGTAACAGTGCGGTAAGCATTGTGGTGTCATATATAAGACCTGCATACCACTTAAGTGGAAAGCCTGTAAAAACCCAAACGCTGCTTGATTCGTTAAAGGAAAATGCTATCATAACAAGCACAGGGGCATAAAGGAAAAATATGATAAGTGCAACATAAAGTCGGGATAAAATTTTCATATAATAACCCCTCCTTCATCTTCATCGCTAAATCTGTTCATAACAAACAAACAAACCAAAATAAGAATCATTAAAACAAGGGAAATAGAGGAAGCAACATTATAATATTCAGGGCCTAAATTGAATAAATATTCAATAGCATCACCCACAAGCATATCTTTGTTGCCGCCTAATTTTTGTGAGATGTAGAATGTACTTACACTTGGAACAAATACCATTGTGATACCTGAAATAATACCAGGGCGGGTGAGTGGTAGAATTACCCTTTTAAACTTTGCAAAGGCGTTACATCCAAGGTCTTCAGAAGCCTCTAAAAGAGATTTATCAAGCTTAGACATAACCGAGTATATAGGCAAAATCATATAAGGTATAAAATCATAAACCATACCTAAGATTACGGCGCCGGGGGTATACATAAGTTTTATAGGACCGATGCCGAGTTTTCCTAAAAAGGTGTTTATAATACCGGTATTTGCGAGAATTGATATCCAGGAATATGTTCTGATTAGAAAATTCATCCACATCGGAAGCATAACAATAAGCATTAACATCCTTTGTGAGCTTATTTTGAGTTTGGTCATAAAATAAGCCATTGGATAGGCAAGAATAAGGGTAATAACAGTGGCTACTGCGGCATAAAGAATAGAAATGCCAAATGCCTTTTTATATTTGCCTAAAGAAGCTATATTTTCTATTGAGAAAATTCCATTTGTATCGGTAAGCGCATAGTAAATCATAATAATTAAAGGAACTATTATGAATATAACCGACCATACAATATAAGGACTTGCAATAAGCCTGTTGCCGAAGGAGTGTTTCTTCATCAATCTTCCTCCTCAACATAGTCCACATCTGATAGGCGGTCAAGCTCTTCACTATAGCTTGAATAGTCACCATAAAGACCTGAATATTGGGATTTTTTCATAATGTGAATAGCATCAGGTTCAATAAATAAACCAACGTTATCGCCTACGAAATGTTCATCAGTAGTCTGTATCATCCATTTGAAACCGCCGATATCAACAATAATTTCGTAATGCACACCAAGGAAAGAAACCGAAGTAACAACACCCTTTAGCATACCTTTATCTGCGGCTACAATGTCAACATCTTCGGGACGTACAACAACGTCAACAAGTTCGTTTTCATTAAAGCCTTTATCTAAACAGTCAAATTTTTGACCTGAAAATTCAACATAGAAGTCTTTGAGCATTTTACCGTCAATAATATTTGATTCGCCAATAAAATCAGCGACAAAGGCATTTTGCGGCTCGTTATAAATATCCTGCGGAGTACCTACTTGTTGAATTTTACCGCTATCCATAACAACGACTCTGTCAGACATTGTAAGTGCTTCTTCTTGGTCATGAGTTACGAAAATAAAGGTTATTTCAAGTTGTTCTTGAATTTTTTTGAGTTCTTTTTGCATATCCTTGCGAAGTTTGAGATCAAGCGCTGCCAAAGGCTCATCAAGAAGCAAAACCTTTGGTCTGTTAGCGATTGCACGTGCGATTGCAACACGTTGTTGCTGACCGCCCGAAAGGGTATCAATACTTCTTTTTTCAA
>JAFYNC010000085.1 GCA_017549905.1 Clostridia bacterium
AAACGGTATCGTTACTTCCTGTACCTGCGATTATCGGCACTCGTTTTTGAGCAGATTTAACTGCGATTTCAATAACTTTTAAGTGTTCATCATATCTAAGTGTTGATTTTTCGCCTGTAGTTCCGCAAATTACAAGGGCATCAATACCGACTTTAATTTGTTCATCAACAAGGCTTTCGAGTCTTTTATAATTTACACTTCCGTCATTATTCATAGGAGTCACAAGGGCAGTAGCTGCACCTGTGAAAATTCTATTTTTCATAAAACCACAGCCTTTCTAAAATTAAAGCCGACAAATTAAATTGTCGGCAAAAAAGATAAACTATTTATCCATAAAACCCTTAGCACAGAGAAGTTCTGCTAAGAGAACTGCACCGCCTGCAGCACCTCTAAGTGTATTATGTGAAACACAAACAAATTTATAATCATATTGTGTGTCTTCTCTCAAACGGCCAACAGATACAGCCATACCGCCCTCAAGGTCGCGGCAAAGCTTGGTTTGAGGCATATCATCCTCAGTGTAGTATTTGAGGAATTGTTTTGGAGCGTGTGGAAGGTCTAATTTCTGAGGCTCACCTGCAAAATTATTCCAAACCTCTAATATTTCTTCCTTTGTGGGTTTGTTTTTAAAGGTTACGTAAACAGCTGCCATGTGACCGTCAGAAACAGGAACACGCAAGCACTGAGCGGTAAATTTAGGACTATTTGCGGGAACAATTTCGCCGTTTTCGATTTCACCCCAAATTTTAAGAGGCTCTTTTTCGCTCTTTTCTTCTTCGCCGCCGATATATGGGATAACATTATCAATCATTTCAGGCCAACGTTCAAATGTTTTGCCTGCACCTGAAATAGCCTGATATGTACAAACGAGGCATTTTTCAACACCGAATTTATCAAGTGGATAAAGTGCGGGAACATAAGACTGCAAAGAGCAGTTTGATTTAACTGCAATAAAACCGCGCTTAGTGCCAAGACGCTTTTTCTGAAATTCAATAACATCAGTGTGCTGAGGATTGATTTCAGGAATAATCATAGGCACATCGGGTGTAAAACGATGGGCACTGTTATTTGAAACAACAGGGCACTCGTGTTTAGCGTATAATTCCTCAAGTGCTTTGATTTCATCTTTTTTCATATTAACTGCGCAGAAAACAAAATCAACCTTACTAACAATTTCATCAATATCTTTTTCGGCATCAAGAACAGTCATATCGCTTAAATTTACGGGTATATCCTGCTTCATAGCCCAACGGCTTCCGATTGCTTCTTTGTAGGTTTTACCTGCTGAAGAAGAACTTGCAGCTAATGCTGTAACATTAAACCACGGATGGTCAGCAAGAAGAAGACTAAATCTTTGACCTACCATACCTGTAGCACCGATAATACCGACATTATACTTTTTCATAGAATCACCTTTTAAAAATTACTTGATAAATATTGCAAACTGCAATATAATTATATATAAATATAACATCGTGATGTTTATTTGTCAAATTATTTTATGCGAAAAATTATTAGAAAATACTGAAAGAAATAGGTTAAAATGAAAACAAGCGACTTTTTTTATGATTTACCCGAGGAATTAATTGCTCAAACTCCTCTTGAAAAACGCGATAATTCAAGACTTTTGGTTTTAGGAAAAAACACAGGCGATATAAGTCACAAGCATTTTTTTGATGTTTTGGAGTATCTTAAAGAGGGCGACTGTTTAGTTCTTAACAATACAAGGGTTTTACCTGCAAGAATTTTTGGAATTAGGGAAGATACAGGTGCAGTGGTTGAGTTTGTGTTGTTAAAACAAAAAGGAACTAATATTTGGGAATGCTTGGCAGGTCCCGGCAAAAAGGCGAAAACAGATTATAATTTTAAATTTTCCGATAGAATGAAAGGCACTGTCCGCGAAGTTTTGGCAGACGGAAATAGGATAGTGGAATTTTTCCCCGATGGCGAATTTTTTGAGTGTCTTGACGAAATCGGTCAAATGCCGTTGCCACCCTACATAAAGGAAAAATTAGAGGATAAAGAGCGTTATCAGACCGTTTATTCTGAAGTGTTAGGCTCTGCCGCAGCGCCAACCGCGGGTTTGCATTTCACAGATAATATATTGCAAAAGGTAAGGGATAAGGGTGTTAATATTGTCTTTGTAACCTTGCATGTGGGACTTGGTACATTCAGACCTGTTAAGGTTGATGATGTTACTGAGCATAAAATGCATACAGAACAGTATTTTGTTTCAAAAGAAACCGCCGATTTAATAAACAGTACAAAGAAAAACGGTGGCAGAGTTATTTGTGTTGGAACCACAAGCTGCAGAACTGTTGAGAGCGTTGCTCAGAAATACGGAGATATTAAGGAATGCTCAGGCGATACTGATATATTTATTTACCCTGGATATAAATTTAAATGTATGGATGGACTAATTACAAATTTCCATCTGCCTGAAAGTACGCTTATTATGTTGGTTTCAGCCTTTGCAGGTTACGAAAATGTTATGAGGGCGTATAAAAATGCTGTTGATGAAAAATACAGATTTTTTAGCTTTGGCGACGCGATGCTCATCCTATAGAGGATGAGCAGGTAAGAAGTAAGAGGTAATAGTGAAGAAGTAAGGTGTCGGCTGCGCCGACGGATTATATGTTTTTTCACATTTCTACCGCTTTTCCGTACAATATTAGTATGGAAAGCGGGTGATTTGCATCAAAAAACGAAAAAACAGAATTAATGTTATAAGAATAATACTTGTGTTTCTGCTTTGCTTTTTAATTATTTTAGGTGTTTGCTTTTACAAAATGCATCCTGTAATAATGCGTTATGCGGTGAGTGTTGCAGAAACAATAATGCTAAATTCCGCAAATGAAGCAGTTTTAGAAATTTTAGAAAAAAACAAAGTTTCTTATCATGATATTGTAAGGCTTACAAATAATAGTGATGGCTATGTTACAAGCCTTGAAATTGATGTTTATGAAATCAATAGGCTTAAAAGCAGTATTTCAAATGAAACTGCGCGACTTGTTGACCAAAGGGAATATTATGATGTAAGTATTCCTATAGGTACTTTTTTAGGTAATACATACACTGCAGGTTTTGGACCAAAACTAAATTTTAAAATGCAACTTACCTCAACGGCTTTTGTTAATTTCAGCCATGAGTTTAAGGGTGCGGGTATTAATCAGGTTTTGCATATAATAAATGTTGATATTGATATAAAGGGTAGTCTTGTGATTTCGGGGTATAACAAGAGCATTTCGGCATCTACCTCGGCTATTGCGGCGCAAACGGTTATAGTTGGGAAATCACCTGATGCATTTACAAATGTTATTGAAAGCGAAATGGATAACACCGGCGGTTTAATTAATGATTACGGTGCTATTGTGGAATAAGGAGAAGAAATGGATATTAATATTGCAGAAAAACGAATTAAAGAATTAAGTGAAACGTTAAAATATCATAACAGAAAATATTATATTGAGGATTCTCCTGAAATTGAGGATTTCGAGTATGATGCAATGCTCAGAGAACTTGAAAATCTTGAAGAGGAATTTCCGCAGTTTAAAACCGATGATTCGCCTACACAAAATGTAGGCGGAGCGGTAAGCCGCTTGTTTTCTGAGGTTGAGCATAAGGTTAAAATGGAAAGTCTTCAAGATGTTTTTTCTTACGACGAATTTTTAAATTTTGCTGAAAAAATTGATTTAAACAAAACTGAGTTTTCGGTTGAGCCTAAAATTGACGGATTATCTGTTTCACTTGAGTATAAAGACGGCTTGTTTTTCAGAGGCTCTACTCGTGGTGACGGCGAAAAGGGCGAGGATGTAACTGCAAATTTATTGCAAATTAAAAGTATACCAAAAACTATTGCCTTTGACGGTGAGTTAGAGGTAAGAGGCGAGGTTTATATGCCTCGTGAAAGCTTTTTAAAGCTTGTGAAACGTCAGGAATTAAATGATGAAGCGGTTGCTAAAAACCCACGTAATGCTGCGGCGGGCTCACTAAGACAAAAAAATCCAAAAATCACAAAAGAACGAGAACTTGATATTTTTGTATTTAATATTCAGCGTGTTGTAGGTAAGGATTTTTCTTCGCATATAGAAACTCTTGACTTTTTAAAATCTTTAGGTTTTCACACGCTGCCTACCTATAAATCTTGCAAAACTGCCGATGAGGTAATTGAAGAAATAAAGCGCATAGGCGATTCAAGAGGAAATTTGCCTTATGATATTGACGGTGCAGTTGTTAAGGTTGATAATTTAAGCTATCGTAATGATTTGGGTAGCACCTCAAAATTTCCTAAATGGGCGGTTGCATTTAAATATCCGCCTGAAGAAAAGGAAACTGTTTTAAAGGATATTGAAATAGCGGTTGGAAGAACAGGCGCACTTACACCAACTGCAATTTTTGATTCTATAACCTTGGCGGGTACTTCGGTTAGTCGTGCTACTCTTCATAATGAGGATTTTATAACCTCAAAAGGCATTGGAATAGGGGATACTATAGTTGTCAGAAAAGCGGGAGATATTATACCTGATGTTTTGGCAGTATCAAAACACGCTCAAAATTCTTCTGTATTTAAGATGCCTACAATTTGTCCATCTTGTAATTCACCTGTTTTCAGAGAAGATGGCGAGGCTGTAATTAGATGCACTAATGCTGATTGTCCTGCACAGTTGCTAAGACATCTTATTCACTTTACCTCGCGTGACGCTATGGATATCGAAGGCTTAGGACCTGCGGTTTTGGAACAGCTTTATGATGCCGGTTTGATTGCAAATATTTGTGATTTGTATAGCCTTGATTACGAAAAAATAATTAAACTTGAGCGCACGGGCGAAAAGTCTGTAGAAAACCTTAAAAATGCCATAGAAAAATCAAAAGAAAATGATTTGTCTAAGCTTTTGTTTGCTTTTGGTATAAGACATATCGGCGCAAAGGCGGGTAAACTTTTATCAGAGCATTTTGGAGACATTGATGCAATTTTGAATGCTAAAATTGAAGACTTTCAAAATATTGAAGGCTTTGGTGAGGTGTTGGCTGAATCTGCTTTTGAATTTTTCTCTTTAGAGGAAACTCGCAAAATGATAGATAACCTTAAAGAAAAAGGCGTTAATATGAAATCTCTTAAAGAGGTTAAGGATAATAGATTTGCGGGTAAAACCTTTGTGCTTACAGGCACTTTGCCAACCCTCACGAGAAATGAGGCATCTGCTATTATTGAAGATTTCGGTGGTAAAACCTCGTCTTCTGTATCTAAAAAAACCGATTATGTTTTAGCGGGTGAGGAAGCGGGAAGTAAGCTTGATAAAGCTAACAAACTTGGTGTCACTGTGATTTCTGAGCAAGAATTTATGGAAATGATAAAACAGTATTGACAAAATAAAATTTCAGTAATAAAATATTAATATCTTCAGGGCGAGGTGCAATTCCTCACCGGTGGTATAGCCCACGAGCCGTTTTGAATGGTTGATTTGGTGAAATTCCAAAGCCGACAGTAAAGTCTGGATGAAAGAAGATTGTATATCTTTGTATTATTTTGCCCTGTCATAATTTTGACAGGGCATTTATTTTTGGAGGAAATATGAAAACTAAAAATTTAAAGCAAATAAGTGTAGTAGCTGTATTTTCAGCAATAGCTTTCCTTTTAACCTTTTTATTTAAATTTAAGGTAAGTTTTTTAACCTTTGATTTTAAAGATGCAATTATTGCAATAGTTTCACTTACTTTTGGCTCGGTTTATGGTGTAGCTTCGGCTGCAGTTGTTGCTTTGCTTGAGTTTCTTTCTATTAGTGATACGGGTCTTTACGGACTGATTATGAATTTTATTTCAAGCGGCACTTTTGCATTGATTTTCGGCAGTTTGTATAAATATAAACGCACGTTTAATGGCGCGATTTTTTCGGCAGTTTTTTCTGCTATCGGTGTGACAACCGTTATGATGCTTGCCAACTATTTTATAACACCTTACTATATGGGCGTTTCACGCGGCGATGTTTTAGCTTTAATACCAACGCTGTTATTGCCCTTTAATCTTGCAAAAACAGTAATTAATGCGGCAGCCACTTTAATTCTATATAAACCTGTTACAAATGCGCTAAAAAGGGTTGGAGTATTGCAAGGCAAAAACACCGAAATTCAAAAGTTCAATAAAAAATCTCTTATACTTACAGTGGTTTCCTTGTTGGTAATAATTGTCGCTATTTTATTTGTAATATTTTACCTTAACGGAGGATTTAAATTTATTGCTATAAATGGTTGACAACTGTTATCTTTGGTGATATAATTCATAAACGAACTGAATATTTCCTTATCAAGAGTGGTGGAGGGGACCGGCCCTGTGAAGCCCGACAACCTGATTGTAAAATTAAGGTGTCAAATCCGGCGGTTTATCCGAAAGATGAGGTTTTATATAACCGCTTCTTTTGAGGCGGTTTTTTGTTGAATATAAATTGGAGGAAGTACAAATGTCAAAATTACTTTTTACATCAGAATCAGTAACAGAGGGTCATCCCGATAAAGTGTGTGACTGTGTGTCTGATGCTATTCTTGATGCTATTTTAGCACAGGATAAAAATGCGCGTGTTGCTTGTGAAACCTTTTGTACCACAGGCATTGTAACAGTTATGGGTGAGATTACAACTACCGCTCAGGTAGATATTCCGCAGATAGTTCGCAATACTGTTTGTGATATTGGCTATAACTCTCAAGATGCAGGGTTTGACGGTAATACCTGCGCCGTATCAGTATCACTTGATAAGCAAAGTCCTGATATAGCCCTCGGTGTTGATAACTCAATGGAATATAAGGACTGCGCAGACGATGCATATAATCTTCACGGTGCGGGCGACCAAGGTATGATGTTTGGTTATGCTTGCAACGAAACAGAAGAACTTATGCCTCTTGCAATTTCTTTAGCTCACAAAATGGCAAAAAAACTCACCGATGTCAGAAAATCGGGTGAACTTACATTTCTTAATCCTGATGGTAAAACTCAGGTTACAGTTGAATATAATGATGGTAAGCCTACACGTGTTGACGCTGTTGTAGTTTCAAGTCAGCATTCAGCAGATGTTACACTTGAAGAATTGCGCGCTGCAATACTTGAAAAGGTTATCAAGCCTATAATCCCTGCAGAGCTTTTTGATGAAAATACCAAGATTTATATTAATCCTACAGGTAGGTTCGTTGTTGGCGGTCCTCAGGGTGATACAGGTCTTACAGGAAGAAAAATCATTGTTGATACATACGGCGGTTATGCACGTCACGGCGGCGGTGCTTTTTCAGGTAAAGACCCCACAAAAGTTGATAGAAGTGCGGCGTATGCAAGTCGTTATGTAGCTAAAAATATCGTAGCGGCAGGTCTTGCTGATAAGTGTGAAATCCAATTAGCTTACGCTATTGGTGTGGCTAAGCCTGTTTCTGTTATGGTTGATACATTCGGCACAGGCAAAGTGTCAGACGATAAATTGGCAGATGCAGTTGTAAAGGTATTTGATTTACGCCCTGCTGCAATTATTGATAATTTAAATCTTAGAAATCCTATTTACCGCAATACCTCTGCTTACGGTCATATGGGCAGAACCGATGTTTGTTTCCCTTGGGAAAAAACTGATAAAACCGAGGAATTAAAGGCGGCAATTTGAGGTGTTACAGTGTTTCAAATTTTAGCAAAAAAACAGCATAATCAATTTGTAACCGAGCTTACATTATTTACGCCTTTAATTGCTAAAAAGGTGATGGCAGGTCAGTTTGTTATTGTCTGCATTGATGAAAAGAGCGAAAGAATTCCTCTTACAGTTGCAGATTATGACCGCGAAAAAGGTACAATTACCATAATTTTTCATGCTGTCGGATTTACTACAATTAAATTGTCAAAGCTTTCTGTTGGTGATTTTATTACTAACTGTGTAGGACCTCTTGGTATGCCTACCGATTACGGTACACCCAAAAAGGCTATAGTTATCGGTGGTGGCGTGGGTTGTGCTATTGCTTATCCTCAAGCAAAGGCGCTTTTTAAAATGGGCGTTGATACCACAGTTGTTGCAGGATTCAGAAATAAGAATATTGTTATCCTCGAAGATGAAATGCGCAAGGTTTCTAATAGTTGTTATATAACTACTGATGACGGAAGTTATGGTGAAAAAGGTTTTGTTACCGATGTTTTAAAACGTCTTATTTCAAATGATAACTATGATTTAGTTATTGCAATAGGACCTATACCAA
>JAFYNC010000010.1 GCA_017549905.1 Clostridia bacterium
ATTACGACGATATTAAATCTATCTTGCTTGAAAATTGACAAATAGTGTCAATCCTGCTATAGTATTCGTGACGCTAAGTCTCCTTATAAATGTGATTAGATACCTTAAGCCTTGCACTTTTGCAGGGCTTTTTTTTTGGCTCTGAGATAAAAAAATACCCTGCTATATCAACGATATAACAGGGTGAAGGAGTACACTATACAAGACTTGTATTAGCGTGCAAAATTAAGGCATAGTAAGCGTTAAGACGTGTCAGATGATATTTTTCACGTCTTAACAGATTTCAAGCGCTCTATGGCTTGATTTTAGCGGTTAAAACGGTATGTCTAAATCATCGGTTTGATACGGAATGTCTTCAGGGAATCCGCCTTGATTTTCTGCGGCTGGCGCGGGTGCGTTATTATAACCGCGATTTGCATACGGTTTTGATTGTGGTGTCAAAGATTTGTTAGGGCTTGGCGCGGGTGCGTTTTGTGAGTCTTGCTTAGCCCCGCAAAACTGAACATTATCAGCAACAATTACAACTTTGCTGTATTTATTTCCGTCTTTTTCCCACTGTTGTAATTCAAGATGACCATTAATCCCGATTTGAGCGCCTTTTTTCGCGTATTTTGCGACATTTTCGGCGGTTTTTCCCAAAATTGTAACGTCGAAAAAATGCCCGATTGTAGTCCAGTTTCCTGAAGCGTCTTTTTTGTTTTGGTTAACTGCAATTCCCGTTTTCCCGATTGCGAAACCGCTGGCAGAAAATCTCAACTCAATATCACGAGTGAGCCGACCAATTAAAACAACACTGTTAATATCACTCATTTAAGAACCTCAAAAAAATGGCGGGCAAGGTGTAAGAAGTATAGAATCCTTTACCCGCCTAAAATATATTACAGGCTAACAGCCTAAGGAACGTCAACGAAAAACGCGCATAATTATATTATATGCTGCTTTTCTTATTTTTCAACTTTTTCATATTTTTCATATACCCGCCGTATTGGCGGGCGCTCGTGCTTAGTCTAGCTGGTAATGCATTGAACACTCGAAGCAATCACCCTCAAGCCAAGATTTAAAAGTTTCGTGCCATTTGGTGTTTCGCTCTGCCATTCCGTGTATCTCACTCACACGAACCCAGCCGCTAGAATATTTTTCAACGTTTACGCCACAATCGGCGAACATCTGAATAAATTCTTTTACCGTCAGGATTTTTTCGACGCGAATTAAACACGCGTCAAAATTGCAAGAGCCGTTATCTGTGCAATTTCTTGCCGCTGTATCGGCTTGATATTTTGCAGTTTTGATACTGTCGATAAAGCACTGTTTAGCAAAATCCTTGAACTCAATCTTATTCATAGTGTACTCCTTAGGGCTTTTATTTGTGTTTCTCTCGCGCCCTTACATATAATAATATATCATAATTATTATTTTTTGTCAAGCAAAATAATTAAAAAAAAGAATAACTTATAAAAGATAAAGGCGGCTAAAAAAGCCGCCTGAACTATTAGCAATAATATTTTGAATATTCTTGCAGGCTGTTATGCGTTCGTGTGTTGGTTCTAGCCTGTATGTTTTGGCGCTTTTCGTTTTCTTTTGCGCGTTTAATTTCATTGAGCCTATCATCAATAAGCTCTTCCCAGAACATCAGATATTCTTTATCTGTTGCTTTTTCGTTATGGAAACGCGTATCTAAATCATCGAGGGCTTGGATTGCGCTTTTCATTGTTACCGCAAAACCATTTTGACGGGCTTCCTGACAATGAAAGATTATCTTTTCCCAATTTCTGAGCGCGTTTTCTTTTCTCTCTTTACGCTCTTTCTGAATTTCCGCTGCTGTCGGAATGTAAGTGTCAATCGAATTAAAATCTCTCTTAAACATATGTACTCCTTAGGGCTTGTATTTGTTTTGTTTGCCCTTATGATTATATATTATCACTATTATATATAATTGTCAAGCATAAACAGCAAAAAATATCTAAAAAATGTCTAATGATTTCCGCTCTAACAAGTTTAGACATTTACTATTTATTTATAATATATTGATTTATAATTTTAGCAATGTCTGAAAAAAATCCGCTATCACTTAAAAAATGTCTAAACTTTTTTTCTGTGCAGCGCTTTTTTTGAGCGTGTAAAAACTGAAAATCCATAGAGCGCAATAGAAGCCCATAGACGAAAGCAAAAGCCCTCAAACGTCAAATTATACCACCCAGCATATAAAAACGCTGTAGCGGGTCAATTTTGCGCTATAAACGGGTGATTTGAAACAAGAAAAAGGGGATAAAAATAAAAAGTGGTAGATTGAGTTGAAAAATAAAATAAAAAACCGCTAGCAGACAAGAAAACTACTAGCGGAAGGAGTCTGAGATTCGGAGAAAATCTAAGGACGTATATATATTATATATGCAATATTCTGGATTTGCAAGCACAAAAAATTATGCGAAAAAAAATAAAAAAAGGCTTGAAGAAAAAAAACAAGTGTATTATATTAATGATTGTCTAACTGGACTAACTCTAGTTTTTGTCACCGTGTAACGCGGTAGCCACTCGGGCTAGAGGGGTTAAACGGTTCAAGGGCTTAAATGCGTAAATCTTGAGGCGTTAGGGATACAGGGGAGTGCGTTAGTCCCAATGGTGCGTACAGGTCGAGCCATACACGCACAGGGCGCGATGAGCGTTCAAGAGACATCGACTATCGGAAAGTTAGAATTTTCGACAAAAAAATGAAAGGGCAACGGCGGGGAAATAGAAGCCTTGTTTGATTATTTTGGGCACAGGTACAACTTAGCGCTAAATCTAGCGTTAGGGGCGTATTGTGTCCAGTTTCTCAGGGACTGCAAAGAAATAAGAGTATATAACTTATATATAGTTATTATATATACTGTATTTAAGTTTTAAATTTATATATATAGAGAGTGAGTGAATTTGTTTTATGAGTTTCAAATCCTATAAAGAGAACTGTAAGAAAACAACAATTAAGATATACATAAATAAAACACAAATTTTAGAAACTACGGATATAGAATCCGCTATTCTTTTTCTGCAGCAAAATAAAAATTTAATGAAAATGTACCAAAAGAATTGACATTGTTTTTATTATATGATATAAAGTATATAGACTTATACACACCATTTAAGGCGCTTGAAATCCCTGTAGTAGAGCGCCTTTTTTATTTGTTGTGTTAATATATATATGCAGATAGATTTTGACAAATTAACAGAGCGTTTTTGCATAATGACAGTTGACGGAAAATTAAGTGATGAGCAAGCATTACAACGCTTCAAACGTCATCTAGAACCAGATACATTTGAGCGCTTAAAACAATGGGCGACAAGTAATCCGATTGAGGTGTAAAAAAAATGAAAGTATACATAGCAGGAAAGATTTCAGGGCTTGATAGGCGCGAAGTAGTATATAAGTTCGGGAAAGCAAGCATAGAGCAGAAAAA
>JAFYNC010000086.1 GCA_017549905.1 Clostridia bacterium
GTCCACCACAATATCAACAATACGGTTTTCAATTTCACGTCTGATTAAATTGCGAATTTCTCGCGCTCCGCGTTTTCCTCCGACACACTTTTCTGCAAGATAATCACAAGTTTTTTTATCGTAGACAAGTTCTATTAATTTTTCACTCAAAGACTCTTTAAGTTCATCAAGCATTAAAGCCGCGATTTTTGACATTGACTCGAGGTCTAACGGTGAAAATACCACAATTTCATCAACACGGGCTATAAATTCAGGGCGTAAAAAGCTTTCAAGAGCTTTGAGCGCCTTTTCTTTTGAAACATCGGCAACGGTTTTGCCAAATCCTAAAGGCGCATCGTTCCTGTCACTTCCCGCATTTGAGGTCATAACGATTATAGTATTTTCAAAGTTAACCGTTCTTCCGCCTGCATCGGTAATTCTGCCGTCATCAAGAATTTGCAAAAGTATATTAAGCACATCAGGATGAGCCTTTTCTATTTCATCAAAAAGTATTACAGAATATGGCTTTCTTCTCACCTTTTCGGTAAGCTGACCTGCCTCATCATAACCAACGTATCCGGGAGGAGCGCCTATAATTCTTGATACAGAATGTTTTTCCATAAATTCAGACATATCAAGTCTTATAAGTGTTTCAGGTGTATCGAAAAGTTGTTCTGAAATAACCTTTACAAGCTGTGTCTTACCCACACCTGTAGGCCCTACAAAAATAAATGATGCAGGTCTTTGAAGTTTGCCGGTTTTAACCCTTGAACGCTTAACCGCACTTGCCACTAATTTAGTAGCTTCATTTTGACCGATTATTTTTTGGTTAAGCTCATTTTCAAGATTTGAAAGCTTTTTAAGGTCACTTTCCTGTACCTTTGTGGCAGGAATACCTGTCCAAAGTTCAATTACCTTTGCGATATCGGCATCGGTAACAGTATTATCAGATGCAGGCTCATAAAGGGTTTCTGCCTTTGCCTTATATTTTTCAAGGTCTGCTTTTATCATTGCCTGTTTTTCATAGTCAGGGTTTTCAACCTCTGCCTCTAACTCTTCGAGCGCCACAGAGCACTCGGCTATTTTTTTATTTACAACAAACAGTTCATCTATCGCCTTATTTTCAAGACTTGCACATGCACACGCCTCATCAAGAAGATCTATAGCCTTATCGGGCAAATAGCGGTCGGTAACATATCTTTCTGATAAAATAACTGCCTTTTTAACGATATTTTCAGGAATTACTACGCCGTGGAAACCCTCGTAATAGGATTTAACGCCCATAAGAATTTCTTCTGCCTCGGCAATAGAAGGTTCTTCAATAGTAACAGGCTGAAAACGACGTTCCAAAGCGGCATCTTTTTCAATATATTTTCTGTACTCCTTAAAGGTGGTAGCGCCGATAACCTGAATCTCACCGCGTGAAAGCGCAGGCTTTAAAATATTAGCGGCATTCATTGAACCCTCTGAAGAATCGCCAGCTCCCACAAGATTATGAATTTCATCTATAAACAGTATAATATTTCCGGCTTCTTTTATTTCTTCAACCAAGCCTTTAACGCGGCTTTCAAACTGCCCTCTAAACTGTGTGCCTGCAACAAGACCCGTAAGGTCAAGCAAGAAAATTTCCTTATCTAAAAGTCTTGCAGGGGCAGTTCCGTTTGCTATTGACAAAGCCAGTCCCTCTGCAATGGCGGTTTTGCCAACACCAGGCTCACCTATAAGGCAAGGGTTATTTTTGCTTCTGCGAGATAAGATTTGAATTGTGCGGTAAAGTTCTTTATCTCTGCCTATTATAATATCTATCTTTCCCTGTCTTGCCTTTTCGGTAAGGTTGGTGCAATATTGCTCCATAAATCTGCGGCGTTTTTTCTTTGTTTTTTCCTTAGTTGCGCCGTTTTCTTTTTTCTCATCTTTATCAGACTTTTCACCGCCTAAATTGCCAAAAATCTTATTAATAAACGGCATAGCAGGTGCAGTGCCTAAATCGAAAGTTTCATCATTTAAGTCGGCATCATCAGAATCATCAAAGGACATTAAATCCATAAATTGTTCGCTCATTTGTTCTATATCTTCATCAGATATATTCATTCTTTTGAGCATATCATCAACCGGCTTTATACCCATTTCTTTAGCACAAACAAGACAAAGACCCTGCGGCTCAGAATTTGGGTTTGACATATCCGACATAAAAACAACTGCCGGACGTTTTTTACATTTGGAACAAAGCTTCATTTTTTAAACTCCTTGGACTAAAAACTAAAAGTATTTATAATTAATTGGAACAAATATGAATTGTTTATATTTTCTTCCGTAAATATTAGAAAATCGCCTGCAAAAGCCATAATAAGAGCAACTATCATACAGAATAGCACCGCAAAAACCGAGCCTTTCACAAGACCTAATATTCCGCCTAAGGTGCGGTTGAGTTTGCCCACTATACTAAATGAAAATATCTTGTTAATAATTTTTGCAAGAAATTTCACTACAACAAGTAATATTATTACCAAAATAACCGAGTAAACAAGTCCCAAAATTTTAGTCGCAACAGGCTTTAAAACTTCCTGCGAAGCAGTTTTGGTGGCGGTTAACACACTGTCCGAAACATTATTAGAAATCTTGTTTTCAAATTCTTCTAAAGAAACGCCTAATCTTTCGGCATTTTTTGTAATAAAATTAGGGATTGCGCTTACAGCCTCATCCTCTGCAGACTGAGTACTTGCCTCTACCGCATTTAAAATCGGTGGCTCGATGATTTTATCATATGTAACCTCTGCTAATGGTGAACTCATTGTAAACGCTAACATTACGGCAGCAATAAACCCTGCAGTTTCAACCACTGCTTTTACAAATCCTTTTTTTGCAGAAATTAACACAGTTAACAACACTATGCCTAAAATAATTAAATCTAAAATCCAGTTCATAACCTTACTCCTTTACAAGCTTTACCTTTTCAATTTTACTGTCAGTAATAACGGTAACCGCATTTGAAGATGTAGCGCAAACGTTAACGCCGCCAAAACCAAAAACAGTTTTTTGCTTGATTTGACCTTCTATTGTAACAGTTGTAATTTCGGTATCACTCATACAATAAATATGACTGCCGTTCACATCAATATCACTTATAATTCCGCTATAAACAATTTCTCTCTTTGTTTTGCCGTTTCTACCGAGTATTGCTATTCTGTTATCTGTTTTATCACTTTGCCTGTTAAACACTGCAACATAGCCATTTGGGGTGGGCTTTAAAATAGACAAAGTATAGTCATTTTTATACTCTTTAAATTTAAAACTTCCCCATTTTATAACCTTAACTTTATTTTCGGTAATAACCGCAAAAGCGGTAGAAAACGAGGTATCAATATTATAAATCAAACCCTTTTCAAAGCTTTCACTATACAAAGGTGTTGCAGATTTGAAATTAAAAACATTTATTTTAGAAGAAAATTCACCATTCTTTGAATTAAAGACCGAAACCGCAAGTTTTCTGCCGTTTTTAGATAAAGCTACATTATTCACAGTGTCCTCAGCAGAAAACCATTCATAAAGTTTCTTGCCGTTTTTCTTATAAACTGTAACAGCAGAAGCATATTTATCCGAAACGGTAGCAAGAACATAATTACCTGAATCTGAAATATTCGCTGTTAATATATTTTTTTCGGCAGTATACGAATTTTTAAGTCCGTAAATATCAAACAGTAAAAATTCTTTGCTTCCTTGATTATAAACTAAAGCACCGGCATTACTCGTCTTAAGAACAGGTTTTTCAAAGCCGTGCTGATAATTAAATAACAGTTTTCCGCCATTTGATACAGCGCATAAATAAGTATCACCCAAAACATAGTAATAATTGCCCACCCTGACAGTATTAACTGTTTGCGAACTTTCAAGCGAAATTGGAAAACTGCCGGCTCCAATAAGCTTAACAGCAGTTTTTGCGCTTTGTAAAATTCCTGCAGGCAAAACACTGTTAACAATTAAAACTGCAACTGTAACAAGTATCACTGTTATAGTTGTTGCTTTAAACCTTTTCTTATTTTCGAGTCGTCTTCCCTCTATAACTTTAATGTTACTTGCCTTACTGTATTCATTTTTTTTAAGTCCGGAAGACATTTTAATATCATAATTTTCTATAGCCTTTGCCCTTGACTTTTTTTGAGGCTTAGGCTTTGATAAAATTTTATTACGTTTTCGTTTTTTATAATCAGGCATAGCTATTCCTACTTTAATAATAAACTTTTTCTAAAAACAGACCCTCGGGCGGTGCAGTAATCCCTGCCCTGCTTCTATCCTTTGAATCTAATATATCTTTTATATCGGTTGCAGATATTTTTCCGTCAGACACCTCAACCGCAGTGCCTACAATAATTCTCACCATATTATAAAGAAAGCCGTTTGCGGTAACCGAAAGGGTTACAATATCCCCTTCTCTTTTAACAGAACAGTCACTAATACATCTCACAGTGTCTTCAACAGTTCTGCCCGAAGAGGAAAATGCATAAAAATCGTGTTCGCCAATAATTTCTTTGCAGAACAAATTCATCTTATCAATATCAAGCGGGCGTTCTATTCTCCAAGAATAACGTTCTAAAAAAGCATCCTTGACACTACTGTTAAGTATTCTGTAGTTATAGGTTTTACCCTTTGCATTATACCTTGCATGAAAATCGTTCGCCACATCAATACAATCTGTCACAGCAATATCCTTTGGCAAAAAA
>JAFYNC010000087.1 GCA_017549905.1 Clostridia bacterium
GGCGAAGCCAGCAGATTTACAGTCTGTCCCCTTTGGCCACTCGGGAAATCTCCCATATTCAAGGTGCTAAAAACATCGCACTGTGATGTTTTCTTAACATTGCTCACCCTCTCAGGCTTCGAGTCCTACTTCGGACTCTGCTAAAAAATGGAGCTGGTGGACGGACTCGAACCCCCGACCTGCTGATTACAAATCAGCTGCTCTACCAACTGAGCTACACCAGCATTTTAAAGCGCCTAAATAATATACCACACTGAGTGACAATTGTCAAGGATTATTTTAATATTTTTCGATTATTTTTTATTCACTAAAAAACCCGCTAATCATACTATATATTAAAACAGGCGGGCAATAGCCCGCCTGTAACTTAAAATCAATCCATAGCAGATATATCAAGCTCTGTGAATGTCTTAAAAAACTCTTTTAAAGCATCAATATCTTTTTGTACTCCGCCCTCTACATTGCTTTCAAAATTCATAGGCATTACGGGGTCGTGAACACTGAGTCTTAACAAAAACCAACCGTTTGGAGTAGAAACTCGAATACCCTCGCGGTTATCATCTGCTATTGTGTAGCCCTCAACCGTTTTTGCATACTCCTCAAGCTCTTCTATAACCTTTAATCCGTATGATTTGAAATCATCTGCTTTAATATTAAATCTTATTTCCTTAGCCTCAAGCGGTTGCTCCAAGGTTTCCAAAAGTTTGTTAATATCTGTACCCTTTGCAAGTTCTATTACAATTTTTGTAACAAGATATGCGCCGTCATCAAGAAAATAGTTTTCCTCTAAAGCTGCATGACCTGAGGTTTCAATAGCAAGCGGGCAGTCCTTACCCTCGGCTTTAAGCTCTATCGCCTTATTAATAACATTTTTATAGCCTCTGCGGTAACGGTAATGCACACCGCCTAAATCGGTTTCAATGAATTTTTTAAGACCGTCACTTGTAACCGAATCTGTAACGATATATGCGCCTTTTCTTCCCTCAACCGCAATATGAGCTGCTAATGCTATGAGTCTGTTGCGGTTAATTTCTTCACCGTCAGAGCCAACACAACCTGCTCTGTCAACATCGGTGTCAAAAATAAGTCCTAAATCGGCATTATTATCTTTAACTGCCTTGCAAATACTTGCCATAGCCTGTTCGTTTTCAGGGTTAGGAATGTGATTTGGGAACATACCGTCAGGCTCTAAGAACTGACTGCCTGTAATATCTGCGCCAAGTGGTTCTAAAACTCTTTTAGCATAAAATCCGCCCGCGCCGTTTCCTGCATCAACAACGATTTTATAATTAGCAAGTGGTTTTTCCGCTTCACCCTTGCCAACAGCCTCACAAATCATTCTGCGAAGTCTTGCGGCATAAATTGCCATAAAATTAACCTCAACAGTAACGCCTGCACAATTAGAAATAATTTCCTCGCCGTTATTTGCAAGTTCTACTATTTCGTTTATATCTGAACTGTCAAGACCACCATTACGTGTGAAAAACTTTAGACCGTTTCTATCAAACGGGTGATGACTTGCAGTAATCTGAATTGCGGCATCGGCATGCAAATCAACCGTTGTCATAAACATAGCAGGGGTAGATGCAAGCGCGCAGTCAAGAACAGTAGCGCCAGCATTCACTATAGCTTGTTTTACGTTTTTAGATATTTCCTCGCCTGTAATTCGAGAATCATGACCTACGGCAATAAGCAAATCAGAAGGTTTTGCAGAAAATTTATTTACATACCATGAAACAAAAGCGGCAGTTATATCATAAACCGCTTCATTTGTAAGATTCACCTCTTTACCGCCAAGTGAACTTGCAATACCTCTTATATCGGTACCGCTTTTTAATGAACTGTAATCCATATTTTAAAACTCCTTTTACTGCTAACCAAAGAAAAAGCTTGCCGAGAAATACCCGATTACAAGCAATGCAATCGCGGAAGCAGTATAAATCATTGATTTTAAAAATACACGTTTTGCATTTTTATCGATTCCCATTCAAAACACCTCAAAGTTAGTTTTGACAGGAAATATATTACTTAAACAGGGGGATTCAAATGACTGTTTATGACATAAATCCAAATCAAATTGCAATATCTCTTACACACACTGAAGTGATAGCCTGTTTTGGCAGTTATAAAAGACTTGCAAAGATGAGCGACAATATTAAAAGCTATCTTTCGGCACTTGTTTATAACGTAGTGAAAGGCCACTTAAAATCACAGCAAAACTGCAAAATCAAAGGCAGAATATATGCTGAAATTAACGGCGGCTGCAAAATAAATATTTGTTTTATATCCCAACAAACCGCAACACCTACAATTTGCAGCTTTAAAAACAGTGAAGATTTGATAAACACCGCTAATATGCTTTTCAAAAATAAACCAACGCTTAAAAGCGACCTTTATAAAATGTCCGACAGCTATAGGCTTATAATAAACAATTATGAGAAAACATCGAATTTGAACGAATTTGAATGTAAAGTTTTTAATTCCCCTATTATGTTGGCGCACACAAAAGAATACGGCAAACCGCTTATTTTAAATAATGCAATTTACCGTTTAGGAAAAGCCTTTATTAAAGAGCCTTAAGTTCTTTTATTCTGTTTTCCATATCGTCACAGAAAACAAAGCTTCCTGCTACTAAAACATTTGCTCCCGCTTTTACAGCTAATGGCGCTGTCTCGGCGTTAATGCCGCCGTCAACCTCTAAATCAATGTTAAGACCTTGTCTTTCACACTCGGCCTTTAAAGCCTCTAATTTAGGAAGTGCGGATTCCATAAAACTTTGTCCCCCAAAGCCAGGCTCAACCGACATTACAAGCACCATATCGCAAAGGGGCAAAAATTCGAATATTTCTTCTGCCTTGGTTTTTGGCTTTATTGTAAGACAAGATTTACAGCCTAATTCCCTTATTTGTTTTAGGGTTTCTGCAACATCGCTGCCTGCTTCATAATGGAAACCTAAAATATCCGAAACCTCAGCGAATTCCTTTATGTATCTGTGCGGACGGTCAATCATAAGATGAACATCAAGTGGCACCGTTGAATGTTTTTTAATAGATTTAATAACCGGAACACCAAATGATAAATTAGGCACAAATATACCGTCCATAACATCAAGATGTAACATATCGGTACCTGCGGCTTCAAGCTTTTTAATATCCTCGCCAAGAGTTAAATAGTCCGCCGATAAAACCGATGGAGAAATTTTTACTGACATTTTATCACCAACCCACCTAATTGTACTCTAAAAGCCTTATTTTGTCAACACAAAATGGCCCTTGTTGACACAAGAGCCATTTCAAATTTATCTATCCCTTATAGCATCAATAGGACGCTTTGAAGCAATGCGCTTTACTGGAATATAACTTGCAATAAATGCAACCGCAACACTCACAAAAAGTAGCAATACAACCTGTCTTAAATCAAAGCTTAAAATTGTTAAAAGAATACCGATTTCATTACGCAGAATGTTATTTATAATCATTGTGGCCGCAAACACACCTGATGCCGACAGCACAAAATTTATCATAGCTATAATAAAGCTTTCGGCAAAGAATATTCTGAACACATCGTTACTTCTCGAGCCTATTGCTCTTAGTATTCCTATTTCCTGTTTTTTATAAGAAATACTGGTTCCAATAAAATTAGCAAGCATTAATGCGGCAAAAAGAGCAAAGCCTATGCCTATATAAAGGAATATTGTTGCCACTTCCTTTAAAACTCCGTTTATAGAGTCAAGCTCATAGGTAACGGAATTTTGAACAGGGTATCTCGTGCTTCCCTCGTCGGTGTAGCAATACTCAACAAGTCCTTTAATTTCTTCTCTTTCCTTTGGCATTGAACCTACCGCAAAGATATATTTATCATTTAAACCGTCGGTAAATTCGTTATAAAGAGAATCTGAGCAAACCACAGTAGAGGCTATTTTTGAAACCTTTTGATCATTAAGTATGAAACCTACTACCTTATAACCTGTGTCTTCCTCGAAATTTTCATTTTCTATTTGCTTGAAGAAATAGTGTTTATAGGCAGTTAGTTCCTTTGCTTTTTTGAGTAAAGCGGTATAATATTGAACCTCATTTTCATAGCTTACATCAGGCTCATCAAAATGCATAACATCAACAGTAGCTATAATTTCCTTTTCGCCAAGAACCTGTTTTTGACCGTCTACCCATATTATTTTTTCATCAGCCATATCTGAAAGGCGGGCTATATACTGCGAATCTACGCCATAATTCTCTCCATAAAAACCGAGATAACCTTTAGTGATGTTGGAAATTTTAGGTTCAGTTGCTATCATTCTCTCAACAAAGCCATCACCTGTCATAATAACACCCGAATATGAATAACCAACAGCATAATTAAACTCTCTGTAAAGAACATAATCTACAAGTTCTTCTGCATTAGTTCTGTTTTCCTTTTTTTCGGTAAGACTCATATAACGTTCTAAGTTGAAATTAGTGTCAACCACCGCAGTTATAAGATATTTTACATTATTAAGGATTATATGTTTGCCAATCAAATCAGAATAACTGTTTATAGAAGTGTATTTTAAAATTTCGTTACCCTTATCATCCTTAATTCTTGTGCCATCGGTATACTGAGCTTTCTCAAAAGTTTCAAACACGTATTCGCTTACTGCAATTTCATCCTTACTTCCATCAGGCATAGTTCCCGCAAGCAATCTAAAACCCATATTATCTAATATCTGCTCATTAATCTCAGCAAATCCCGAAAAACAAGTGTTATAAATTTCGTATTCACTTTCGGAAAGTTTAATATCATAATTAATATGATTTGTAAAATCAAGCTCAGCATTAAAAGGCAAATAAACCCCATGCATTTGTACATTGGTTTTATTTTCAAAGTCAACAAGCTCTTCTTGTGACAAATAAAATCCGTATTCTTGCCAATAGCCGTTATTACCTTGAAGAACTTTACGTGATTTGCCAACCGAAACATACTGAACATTACTGTCAATAAGTGAATTGGTGCAAGCATTTATGTGATTATATGCCCCAAAAGTATCAGCAAGTCCAAAAAGTCCAAAAGAAATGCAAGAAAGCAAAATTGTAATTGCAAGTCTTATTTTTTTATACTTAAGCCCTCCTGCGCCTATTTTAAATGCATTCTTTAGCGGAAGTTTTGACTTAATAAGCTTGAAAGAAGAACTGTCCTGAGTTTTAAGTTTTGTAACATCGGTAGGCTTGAATTTTTTAAAGGAATTATCCGCAATCTTAATTTCTGTTTTTTCGTTTAAGGTTTTAATATATTCGTTTATTTTTTCACGGTCGGTTTCGGTTATGTGGTAGCCTACAGGCAACTCTATAACATTACCATTAAAGCTTATTCCATCTTCGTTTTCGGTTAGTTCATTACTAAGCTCAACATCGCTTATCACCTTGCCGTCTGAAAGTTCAATAATTCTGTCGGCATAGGTTTCAGCGAACTCGCGATCGTGGGAAACAACAATAACAAGCTTTTCCTTGGATAATTTCTTAAGTGTATCAAAAATCTGCTTACCTGTGTTTGAATCAAGCGCGCCCGAGGGTTCATCTGCCATAATAATTCTAGGATTTTTAACTAATGCTCTGGCTATTGCCACTCTCTGCTTTTGTCCGCCCGAAAGTTCATTTGGCTTGCGGTTAGCGTAACCCTCAAGGTCGACCTCTTTAAGAATTTTATTAACCTCGCTGTCCTCTGCTTTGCGGTTTTGAAGCTCTATTGCCAATGCGATATTAGCGCCAACTGTAAACTCATCAAGCACATTGTATTCCTGAAAAATGAAACCCACATAGGTATTTCTATAAGAATCAAAATGCTTTTGCTTGAATTTCTTTGAGGATACACCCTTTATTTTAATTTCTCCGCCGTTATAGTTATCAAGACCGCCAAGCACATTTAAAAGAGTGGATTTACCACTGCCCGATTTTCCAAGTAAAAAAACCATACCTGTTTCGTTAAAGGTTATACTTACCTTATCGAGTGCCACAACAGGTACACCCTTTTTAGGCTTATAGATTTTAACTAAATCCTTGGTTTCTAACAATACACTCACGCCTTTACTGTTTTTTATTTAACATAATTCTATAAATTATCCAACCAATACCGCTAATAATAAGGGTTATAGCAAAAACAATTATAGCGGTTTTATATTCCTTAACACCAAGCGCTCCGCCACCCATTGTTGAGGTGATAATTGACGGAAGCCTTGCAAGTGATACAAGCAGAAGAAAATAGCCCATTTTAATATCTGTAAGCCCCACAAAATAAGTTATTAAATCCTTTGGTGTGCCGGGCAGAAAAAAGACAAGAAATATAAGCAGATTTCTCCGTTTTGAATTTTTTAAAATTTTAAGTTCATTTATTTTCTTCCGATCAAAAAATATTTCAACAAATTTTATACCAAGTGTTCTTACAAGCGCAAAAACCGCCAAACTACCAAGCGTTGTAGCCAAAACACAAAGTAACGTTCCCTTTATTTCGCCAAAAGCATAGCCTGCGCCGATTTCTAACGGCTCGCCCGGTATAAGCGCCACTACCACCTGTAAAAACATCATTCCCACAAAGGTTATATCGCCCATTATTCCGTGGCTATGAACCCAAGCTCTAAACTTTTGAGGCTCTGACACAAAATTTATCATAGGTCTGCCTATAAACCAACTAACAAGCCCACAAAAGATTAAAAACATAACAAAAGCCGCTATATTTAAAAGTTTTTTATGATTCTTCATAATCCTTTAATTTTTCTCCGATATCTTTTTTAAGATTTTCCCACTCATCTTCATTTTCAACATAATACTTGGGACATATCTTACCTGTAATATCATAATGCCTTATAACATCCGATTCGTCAAGAGAAAATTCATGGCACAACCATGCCGTCAGCTTTATTACTGCTTCATAGGTTTTATCATTATACTCGCCCGTTTCATCAGGGTGGCAAACCTCTATTGAAATTGTATCCTTATTTCTATTGTTACTCGCGGCAGATTTTTCATAAAGCGGCACACACTGTATAATCTCACCCTCTAAGCCTACAACAAAATGAGAACTTACGGTAGTGTCAAGCTTATTAAAATAATCGCGGTTATTTTGAGCCGTACTATTTGGGTTTCCCACATAGTGAATAACAATATTTTTAATATCGGTAAGCTGTATGCCGCTTCTGGCGGTTAAATGATAACTTATTAGTTGTTCATCTATCCAATCGGGTATCTCGAGTGTTTTTGCCTTTTCCAC
>JAFYNC010000088.1 GCA_017549905.1 Clostridia bacterium
CTGAAAAGTGCATTACTGTTGATGGTAGTGCGGTTAAGAATCCTCAGAATGTAATCGCTCCAATTGGAACAAGTGTTGGAGAAATATTCGAATTCTGCGGTGGTTTCAAGTCAGAACCTCAAAAGGTGCTTTACGGTGGACCTATGATGGGTGTAACAGTGCAAGATATGTCAGCACCTATACTTAAAAATACTAATGCTATTTTAGCTTTTGACAGTGCAGAGGCTAAAGAGCCCAAAACCACTGCTTGTATTAAATGCGGTGCTTGTGCTAATAATTGTCCTTATGGAATTAATCCAACCCTTATTGCAAAAGCCCGCAAGAATGATGATGTTGAAGGACTTATAAAAGCGGGTGCAGAGCTTTGTATGGAATGTGGATGTTGTTCATTTGTATGCCCTGCAAAACGTCCTATTGTTCAAAATAATAGACTTGCAAAGGCTGCAATTCGCGCCTTTAGAGAAAAGGAGGAAAAAAATAATGGATAAAAAACTTCATATTTCTTCTTCGCCTCATTTTCACAGTAATATTACAACCAAGAGCATTATGCTTGATGTTATTATCGCTTTAATTCCGGCTTTGGTTGCAGGTGTAATATTTTTTGGTGTTTCTGCTCTCTTACTTGTGGGAGTTTGTGTTTTAACTTGTGTTTTTTGCGAGTTTATTTTCAATTATATCGTTAAAAAGGAACAGACTATAGGTGACCTTAGCGCTGTTGTAACAGGTCTCATTTTAGGTCTTAACATACCTTCAAATTTACCTGTTTGGCAAGCGGTGGTTGGTTCTGTTTTTGCTATAATTGTTGTTAAATGCATATTTGGCGGAATCGGTTGTAATGTTGTAAACCCTGCAATTACTGCTCGAGTATTTATGCTAATTGCTTTCGATAGTATGGCAAAAGTCGCTTTCCCGTTAGATGCTGTTTCAACTGCTACTCCTTTAGCAGAATTAGCCGAGGGTAAAATGCCTTCACTTGTTGATGCTTTTATCGGTAATATAGGTGGAGTTATCGGTGAAACAAGTGCTTTAGCGTTGCTTATTGGTGGTTTATACCTTATATTTAAAAAGGTTATCACATGGCATATTCCGGTATCATTTATCGGTTCAGTATTTGTATTAAGTTTTCTTTTAGACGGATTTAACTTTACATCTGCACTTTTATGGATATTATCGGGCGGTCTCTTTATTGGCGCTTTCTTTATGGCTACCGACTATGTAACCTCACCTTCAACTGCATTAGGTAAAATTATTTTCGGTGTTGGCGCAGGTTTCATAACTGTTGTAATTCGTTTTTATGGTAATTATCCCGAGGGTGTATCATTTGCAATACTTATGATGAATATTTTAAATCCTTATATTGATTCACTTACTCAAAGAAAACTGTTTGGAGGAAATAAAAAATGAGCAATTACATTAAAAGTATTGTTTCCTTAACAGTTATTTGTGCAGTTATATCGGTATTATTAGGTATTACTAATTATTATACAGCGCCAATTATCAAGGAGCAGGATGAGGCTGCCGCTAACCAAGGTTTAGTTATCGTAATGCCTGAGGGCAGTGGATTTAAGCCTTATGATTTTTCAAATCTTACCTTGCCTGAAACTGTAACGGAGGTTTACAGTGAAGAAAACGGCGGTTATGTTTTCAAGCTCACAACTGCGGGTTATGCTTCAAATTTTGTTATTATGTGCGGTGTTGATGCAAACGGCACTGTAACAGGTGCTACATGTATTTCAAGCGGTGAAACCTTAGGCGAAGAAAAGATCTATGGTGATAAACTAAAGGGATCTACACTCGAAAATGTAGATTCAGTTGATACTGTTGCAGGAGCAACAAGAACTACCGCGGCTTATAAAAATGCCGTTAAGGATGCTCTTAATGCATTTGTAATAATCGGCGGCGGCTCGGTTGATTTAAGAGATGAAGCAGAGATTTTAGCAGATAATCTAAGCACTGCTTTACCAATGGCTGACGGCAAATTCACCCCTGTATTTATGACTGAGCAATTAGAAAATATTTCTAAAATTTATAAAGCAGATAACGGAACAGGCTTTGTTTTTGTAACAGGTGAAAGCTTTGTTGCAACTGATATTCTCGGTAATATTATTTCTGAAGCTGATGAAACTGCAAAATCAACCGTTTCTTCACAAGTTCAAAAATTCCTAACCGCAACAATCACAGAAATTGATATTTCAAAATACAGTTTGCCAACAAATATTTTAAAGGCATATAAAACCTCAAGCGGTAACTTTATGTTTGAAATTAAAGCGGCGGGTTATGGAATTAACGGTGGTAATGAATGGCACCCCGCAAGCGGTGAATACATTTATATAAATGTTTCTGTAACTAATGAGGGTAAAATTATTGCTTGTGAAACTGTTTCACAAAAAGAAACTGACAAAATTGGTTCTGCTTGTGCCGATGAGTCTTTCTACTCACAGTTTAACGGAAAAACTGAAAATGATTATACAGAAATTGATGCTATTAGCGGCGCTACAATAACTACAGACGGTTATAAAAATGGTATTGCTAAAGTATTTGAAGCATTAAAGATTTTGAAAGGAGAAGCTTAAAATGAATAAAAACAGTAATATGTCAATTCTTCTTCGCGGCTTACTTCTTGAAAATCCTGTATTTGTGCTAATTCTTGGCACTTGTCCTACCTTGGCAACCAGTACAACAGTTATTGGCGCTCTCGGTATGGGACTTGCCGCTACTGCAGTTTTAATTTGTTCAAATGCAGTAATTTCTTTGCTCCGTCGTTTTATACCTGATACAGTTAGAATTCCTTGTTATATTGTAATTATCGCAGGATTTGTAACTATAGTTCAAATGATTATTCACGCGTTTTTACCTGCGCTATTTGAAATGCTCGGTGTTTATCTTGCACTTATTACAGTTAACTGTATAATTCTTGGTAGAGCAGAGATGTTTGCGGGTAAAAACACTGTTGGCAAATCTGTTCTTGACGGTGTGGGTATGGGTATCGGATTTACATTAGCGTTACTTGCAATGGCAACTGTAAGAGAAATTCTCGGTAACGGCTCGTTTGCAGGTATTGAGATACCTTTTATTTCAAATTACAAAATTGAAATTTTCACAAAATGTTATTCATTTTTGTTGTTAGGGCAGATTACCTAAAAAATCGGGAAATTAGGGAAAACTCGTCAAAATTTGAGCCTATTTTTAGTCACACAAACATTCAAAAG
>JAFYNC010000089.1 GCA_017549905.1 Clostridia bacterium
ATCGACCGAAACGGCATGGTGGTTGCAACGACAACCGGTTTCCCAACCGAAATTCAAGACATACCCGAGTATAACTCGGCCATCAACAGCGGAAAAGCTCAAGCCTTTAGGGGTAAAACCTCTGACGGTGAAGCGATTATGGCGGTTACCACCCCGATTTTTGACAACGAGGGTAATTTGCTTGGCAGCTACCGTTGGTCAACCTCGATGAGCGAGGCTTATAAGTCGATTTACGGTGTGATTAGTATTATCGTTTTGGCTTGCTTTGCGGTGCTTTTGTTTAGTTGTTTTTCGGGCTTTTTCTTTGTTAAGTCGATCGTTCGTCCTATCCGCGACGTAAGTAATATTGCAAGAAAAATCGCTATGGGTAACTTTGACGAGCGAATTAACATTAACAAAAACGACGAAATTGGTGAGCTTTGCGACACTATTAACTACATGGCGTCTGAGTTGACCGTTGCCCAAAATATGAAAAACGATTTTATTTCGTCGGTATCGCACGAACTTCGTACACCGCTTACGGCTATACGTGGTTGGGGTGAAACGGCAAAAATGTCGCTTGGGACAGATGAAGAACTTGTTCGTCGCGGTTTAGATGTTGTGCTCAGCGAATCTGACCGACTTTCAAGTTTGGTTGAAGAACTTCTTGACTTTTCGCGAATGGAAACAGGGCGCTTATCTCTTATAAGTCAGCCAATAAATGTTACCGCTATTTTGCAAGACGCGGTGGATATGTATACCGAACTTGCGAAAAAACAAGAAATTGAACTTGTGCTTACAAACCCCCATACTGAACTTACCGTTTTGGGTGACCGCGACCGCTTAAAGCAGGTGTTTATTAATATTATTGATAACGCGGTTAAATATACCCAAGGCGCAGGGCAGGTTTTGGTAAGCGTCAACATTGAAGAAGCCTGTGTGCGTGTAACCGTTACTGATACGGGTGTGGGTATTCCGTCGCAAGATATTGATCGAGTTAAAGAAAAATTCTATAAAGCAAATAAAACTGTACGCGGCTCGGGTATTGGTCTTGCCGTTGCAGATGAAATTATAAAACAAATGAACGGTCTTTTATTTATTGAAAGTACCGAAAATGTCGGCACAAAGGTTACTATTGTATTGCCGATTTATGAAGAAGAAATTACACCCTTAGAGGAAGGAAATATTGATGGCGAATAAGTATACATCTATCGGCGGTCAGGCTTTAATCGAAGGCATTATGATGAAAACCCCGAAAAAACTGCTATTGCGGTGCGACTTCCCGATAAAAGCATCGACGTAAGTTATATGAACGGCGAAAGCGTAAGAAAAAAATATAGAATTTTAAATATACCGATTGTTCGCGGTGTGGTCGGTTTTGTTGAATCAATGCTTCAAGGCTATAGGGCGCTTTCAATTTCGGCTGAAAAGTCAGGCTTTGCCGATGAAGAAACCGACAAGCCAAAAACCGAAGAACAAAAGAAAAAAGATAGCAAGTTTTTAAATTTTGTCATGGTTATCGGTGCGGTTTTAGGTGTGATTTTAGCATTTACAGGAGTAGCAATAGGATTAGGTATAGCCTTTATAGCATTAGGTGCGGCGGGACTTGTTGCTGCGGCAAAGCTCTCTTGGAATTCAATGTCTGATAAAACAAAGGGCGTAATTTCTTTAATTATGGCTATTGGTGGAACGTTACTGTTAGTAATAGGTATTTTGTTGTGTATAACAGGTGTTGGCATTCCTTTGGGAATTGCGCTTATAGCATTGGGTGCCGCTTCGCTCGTTGGTAGTGTCGCTCTTAACTGGAACGCTATAGTCGATAAAGTCAAATCAATAGCATCTTCTATCGGCAAAATTTTTAAAAGCTGTTGGGAAGGAATAAAAACAGGCTTTAAAGCTATGGTAAACGGTATAATTTGGTTTGCAAACAAATGGATTGATAGCTTGAATTTATTGTTACTTCCTATTCGAGGTCTTATATTTGGCATTGCTAAGGCATTTGGAAGCGACATTAAGTTTGATAACGTTAAAATTCCACACATCCCCAAACTCGCAACAGGCGCAGTAATCCCCGGTGGTAAACCGTTCTATGCAATGCTTGGCGACCAACCAAAAGGCAAAACAAACATTGAAGCACCTGAAGAGTTAATCCGCCAAATTGTGCGAGAAGAAACAGGCGGTAAAGAATTAGTTATAAAAGCAACGGGCAATATGTCACAGCTTATAAGACTTTTAAAATTAGAGTTAGATAGCGAAAGTCGACGTGCAAGTGTATTTTAAGGAGTGATTAAATGATTGAAATTGATGGCAAAAGATTTAATGCCTCTTGGATAAGCGGCTTAACACAAACCGCCGATATAATCAACGGAGAAGGCTCAGGAAGATTGCAAGGCACAAATGCTATGTACCTTGAATATTCCGGTACCTTCTTTAATCACTCCGGCGAACTACACCGAGATAGAAATTGCACAGATGAAGAGTGGGCGAATTTGTTTTTGGTTTTGGCAAATCCCATTAACAAACACAAGTTCAAGTTTGCTTTTGGAGAAGACAACATTATTGAGCAAGACGTTTACGTTTCACAAGTAATACGAACACTCTCTAAGATTGACCGAGATGGCGAAAACAAATGGGAACCCGTATACAAACTAACGTTACCCGCCGTTAATATGGCGTGGGTGCCTAACGGCAACATAAAAGGGGTGAAATAATGCCCGTTACTGCAACCTATTATGCGGCGATTGATAGTTCAAATCTTGGTATATCAATACCAACTCACGATATTACGGGAAATTATGCTGACACTAAAAAAATTGAAGAAAATGTACCAATTTTGAATTATGCCGCTTTTTTCGGAAAAGGCATACCCCTTAAAGATGAAACGCTTATTTTTGCAGAAAATAATACTTATTTAGGCTTTGTTGGTAATGCACCGTATTTAACTATATATCTTTCTAACTATATGTACGTGAAAAACGGAATAACAATTATTTTTGACCGTTGTGCTTGTAAGACTATTAAAGTTTATAACGGCGATACACAAGAGTTGATAGTTGAGTCAACTTTAAATGAACCTCAACTAACTAGGTATATACCTTTTGAAACCGAAAGCACAGTGTCTCAATTGTACGTTCAATTTGAAGATGTGCCCGAAGGCGATATAATGACTCTTAAGGGCGTGACTCTTGGAAGGATAATAAATATTAGTGATTTTTTTGAGTTCAACCGTTTAGCCGAAATATGCCCCTTGGGTGATGATTTACCACTTAATGAAACCTCTTCAAAGGTATTTTTAGAAGATAATTTTTACGATGAAGAAGGGCAGAAAATAGTTTATTATGATAATTCAAATGTTTTAGAAGAGACCTATTTAATTGAATCAGAGTTTGAAGAAGAAAAACACTTTATGATTAAGAGCCAAGATTTGATTTCTAAGTTTTTTGCATCAACTCAGGATTTTGCTCTCAATGCATTTCGAGCATATTCTAAATATACCGATTGGGGCGTTTTTTATTTCACCGCCGAGGAAGTGTTAAAAGCCACCGCACCACAAGGCATTAACCTTAAATACCCCGATTTTTTTAAAGAATTAAAAATAAGCCCCTTTTTAGAGCCAAGTTCGGGAAGAAAAATCTTGCAACAAATCGCTTGGGCTTGTTGCTGTGGTATAAAAACAGACAAAGCGTTAAATACCATCGAGTTTATTCCCTTTCTTAATGGTGGGGTAGTTACACCGAACGTTGTTATCTCAAACGAGGACAACCGAATTTTAAAAACCAAGGTTAAAAAAGGCGAAAAATACGGTAAGATAAATTGGGAGTATTCCAAATACAGTCGTTCAGAAGAACCAACAAACATAGGCGAGATTACACCTAAGCTTCTTTCGGGGTCGGGGGTTGAAGAAGAATTTTTGTGGAATGTGGATTTTTCTAAACCAACACAAGTAAGAGAAATTGAGGCTTTTTTTGACGGGTATGATACTATTTATTTCTCGCCTTATTGTGCCGGTGGTAAAATTTACGACCTAAAGCAATCTAAAGTAGTTGTATCGGCATATGAGTACATTGAGCAAAAGCAAAAGATTGAAATAGATTTGGGAACTGCAAGTGATAAAACTCTTACTATTTCAAACCAAGTTTTATTCCCGCTTGACACCGCCCCTAAAATAAATCAACTAAAAAAGTGGTATGCAAAAAACAATACTCTCTCGGCTACTATTGTTGATAACGGGGACCTTGACCTTGGGAACGTTTTAAAAATTGAACTTGATAACGGAAGATATTTTACAGGAATTATCACCAAAATTGAACGAAACAACGTTTCTGATTATCACGTTTTAAATGTGGAGGCTCACGAATGGGATTAAAAAGCGATTATTTAACAGTCGATTTGATGAACGATATTCAAAATCAATTTTTGAACATTCAAACCGCTTTGATAAATGCCGGTTATACTTCGCCTGATATAGTTACAGAAAATGTTGCTTTTGACTTTTTGCCAACCGAAATAAAAAGGCTATTTAATCAGCAAGAAGCGAATACACAAAAAATTGATGCCGTTGTTGATTGGTTAAACCCTTATTCTGCTTTATTTGATTGGTCAAAAAAAAGAGGTTATATTTTCAATGATATTAACCGTTGGTGGAATTGGGCTGACTATAACAACTCTATAATTAACGGTGAGCAAGAAAAGGTTCAATACCTTATAGACAAAAACGGCAAAGTGATAACTTTAAAAACTAATGAACCAATTACAACTTACGAAGGTTATTTTAAGGAGGAGATTTAATGGCACAGTTTAACGGTTCGGCTGATAATATAGAAAACAATAAAAACAAAGTAATATC
>JAFYNC010000011.1 GCA_017549905.1 Clostridia bacterium
CTTCTTCGCTTGGCTCATAATCAAATGTTTCAGCGTAAGCCTTTTCCAATTCTTGTCTTTCTTCGTCTGTCATAGTTAACCGCCTTTCTATTTATATTATAACGTGCGGGGGGTAAATGTTCAAGGATTAATCATTATGATTTTCGTAATAATATCTGTTGGTATCTTCGCAAAGTGTCAAATCGCAAACTTCACTTAATTTAATGTATTCATAAGGTTTACCATCATAAAATCTAACTTGCAAAATTCTTTTAATTGGTTCGCCAATAAAACAATTTGCTTCCGGTCTTACGTCTTCGTAATAATATCCTGCGGCTTTTCTTTCAACGCCAACTTCTCGCAAAGTAATTGTTTTATTTTTAATTTCTGTTATTTGGTAAAACTCGTTAATCGTCATATCATAACCCCAAGAGCCATGCATTATATCACCGACTTTTAATGAGGTTTTATAATTCTTTTTAAGTTCTTTTTCTGCTTCTTTTTTATCAATTCTATCATTGATATTATTTAACTCATATTCAACGCGAGTTTTAATAAATCTTGCTGCATCCATTTCATTTTGAAAACGGTAGTAATACTTAGGTTTTAGCGCCTTACCAATGAACATTGCCACAATTGGCTTTGCGCCGGAAAAGTCAGTATAAACATTGACCGCCAACTTGCCGTTTTTGTCTTCATAATGCTTGTTGTTTGCATCTTCTCTTTTAACTTGCCAAATATCAAATCTCATATCAAACCACCTTTCTTGTTTAAATAAACAAATCTTCTGCTACGGAAAATCTGTAAGTTTTAGTTTCTTCGTCATACCACCCATACCAATCAATAGTAGGGCAAGCAATAGATTTAAAATTCTGCTGAACTAAAGTTCTTAAAACTGCTTTTTTAACACATTTTCCGCCCATACCGTTGCTTTCTAAATCGCTTTCTTGAAAATCAACTCCAAGTTCTGCAATAACACTTGTTGTTTTTGTTAATCTTTCAGTTCCTTTTTTCATCTTGACCGCCTTTCTGTGAGAATCATCCTCACAATATTATTATAAACGATTTCGTTGCTTTTTACAATACATTAATTAAACTATTTTACATTACTTAACAATTATTTAATTACATATTGCAATTTTTTCGTTTATAGTAAATAATTAAAAGAAAAGAGGTTTTTTATGATAAAAAGTAAACAAGAATTTGAATATTTTATCAAAGGTAAACTTGCAGAAAACGGTTTGAATGTTGCTAAATTAGCTACGATGTTAAATACATCTCATCAGAACGTCTTGCAGCGTTTAAAGCGTTGTGGTTTTGATTATGTTGAGATTTCTTATATTGCTGACCTCCTTAATTATGATATTGTTTGGGTTAAAAGAGATAATTAATAGTTTTTATCTATTAATTTGGGAGGTGTTCCAAACGGAACATCATTGTTATAAAACGCCCATTTTGAAGCATATTTTTTAAGTTTATCAAAATTTTCTTCGTTATCTTTCATTTTTAGTAATTCTGTAAGTGGAACATAACGCCCGTTTTCAGATTCCATAAAACGTCCGATTGCTCTTTCTGCTGCCTTTTCTCTTGGTAAGTGCATATAATACATTTCTATATTATATTTACTATCAATGAATGGTTGTAGTCTTTTTTCAACACTACTTAACGTTTTCATTGTTCCGTCCCATACAACGTTTAACCCTTCTTTACGGGCTTTTGCAAGGGCTTGTGTTAATATATCAGAACTTTCCTGATGAACTTCAAAAGCATTAAAGCCGTTATATGGGGGTGTTAGTTTTTCTTTTATAGCATCCGCATCTAAAACAATGTAATCTTTTTTATTATAAACTTGTGCGGCATTTCCTTCCCTGCCAAAATTACCTTTACCACTGCCACCTCGACCGCCAAGTATCATAAATGTAGGCGCTTTTCCGTTTTGAGGTTTTGCGGTTTCTCTGTTTTTAAATAATTCGTTAATTATTTCTTTGTGCTTTTCGGCTCTTTGCCTGTTATACTCCCCTTTTTCATTTGAATATAACTGAAAAGTTTGTTTTTTTGTTTTATTTATGCCGTTGTTGTATTCATCTGCAAAATTTATTTTTTCTCGAAGTTCTTTTTCTGAAAACTTATCTGCAAAAGTTTTAACAGCATTATTAATTATTTCTTCGGGTGTTATATTTTTTTTGTTATCTTCTTTTACCTTATCAAGAATGCTTGTATATTCATTGCTTGATTTATGTTTATCTTTTACTTGATATTTGTTTGCTTTAGTAAAAGATACTCCGGTTGTCCTCTTAAACGCATCGGCTATACTTTCACCGTCTTTTATTAAAATATGATTACCTTTTATAGTAATCCATTTTTCCTCATTGAATACTCTATCAAGCGCATCATACACCATAAAATCTTCTGCGTTATATACTGTATGGCTTTCAAGTATTTCTGCTAACCCAAGTAATAATTCTAAATCTTTACTGTTCATTCTGATAATCCCTGACTATTTCATACTCAACATATCCGTTGAGTGAGTAATCTTTCACACCCATAACCTTATATAATTTGTTATTCCACCGGATTTTATCGGCTGTTTTAAGGTTCAAACTGCTTGCCTTTGCGTGAATCCAAAGCCATTCCCAAGAGCGCATATTTTCCGGCTTTGTTATAAGTTGCTCTGTGCGTAACGGCTGTATAACGCCCTGAAAAGTTATGTTTGTTTCATCTGTAACCAAATCACCTTCAACGACATTCTGAATAACTTTAACAAGTGTTATTGTTGTTTCCCACCCGTTAAGCGTGTCCGCCATATTAGGCATACCGCTTGCAAGTGTTCTGTTTCTGTTAAAATCTAATCTTTGCCCGAACATAACTTACATTTTTCCTTTTTATCAAGTGATTTATAAGCAACTGTTTCAATCCGTCTTTTTAATATTATCTGTATATTGCTTGGATGTTCGCATTTATCAGTAAAATATTTGCATCCGTCACATTTATAAACTTTTTTAGCCATTTTCGTTAACCTCATAAGTAATTTTCTGCCTTAACGAACCCGTATCAACCAAAGGCATCGCACTGCCTTTTTGTGCAACTGTTAGCAAACTGTTTGCTTTCCATTGCCCAAAGCCCTCTGTATCAAATGCTTCCTGTATCTGTTCAACGGCAGAAGCCCCAATCATTATTGCCAAACTCATTAAATCGCCCGTATCGGCAATATAATTTTCAACACTTTCTTGTGATTCCCCAAAGTGTTTTATTATCTTCTTTTTTAAAGCGTTGCGCTTTTCTAAAGGCATCTGTAACCAAGAGCGTGCCGGAATGTGTATATATCCGTCACCCTTTTTGCTTGACTGCGGCAGCCCCAATTCTTCCGCTTTAAAATGTAAGAAGGCAGCCATTTTCTTGCTAATTTTTATATCAGCACCAAATTCGTGCAAAGCACCCAAGCCCGCCATATCCATATTTTCAGAAATATCATCAGCACCGCCCTGCGTTGCCAATAAGCCGACTTTTACCTGATACTGTTTACTCATTGCTTGAACAAGTTTTTTAAGCCCGCCATAGTTGATTTTAGCATCTATGTTATAATCTTTAGCCAAATGTTATTCCGCCTTTTACTATAAATACATTTCCGGTTATATACGGCTTTATAAGACTTGCATACTTGATTCCGTAACCCGTTGAAGC
>JAFYNC010000090.1 GCA_017549905.1 Clostridia bacterium
AATTGGCACAAAGAAAAGCAAGGTACACCCACAATGGGCGGTATTATGATTGTAGTAGGCTTTATATTGGGCATCTCAGGTGCGGTAAGTTATTCTGCAATAACTTCGGGACGTTTTTCACAAGAACTTGCCGATAATAGAAGGCTAATAACATTCCTCGCAGGAATTATAATGGCTTTGCTTATGAGCGCAATCGGCTTTATGGATGACTATATAAAGGTTGTCAAAAAACGCAATTTAGGTCTTACCGCTAAGCAAAAGACCTTTTTACAGTTGTTAGTTTCGGGCGGATATTTGATGACACTTTATTTCGCCGGTATGGATACAACAAACATTCCTTTTATTGGCGATGTTAATATCACAAGAGGTGTGGGACTCAGTTTTTGGCCTATTGCTTTGATATTTATTTATGGTTTCACAAATGCCGTAAACCTTACCGACGGTATAGACGGATTGGCATCAAGTGTTACATTGGTTGTAGCATGTGCATTTATGATGGCGGCAGGTTTTTTAAATAATATGGCATTTAATGTAGCTTCCGCTTCACTTGCGGGTGCTTGTGTTGGCTTTATTTGTTGGAATGCAAAACCTGCAAAGGTGTTTATGGGCGATACAGGCTCAATGTTCTTGGGTGGTATGGTTGTAGCACTGTCCTTTGGTATCGGCAGACCTGTTTTACTTATACTTGCAGGCGTTATGTATTTAATGGAAGCCTTATCTGATATTATTCAGGTGGCTTATTATAAAAAGACTAAAAAGCGTATTTTCAAAATGGCTCCGCTTCATCATCATTTTGAAATGTGCGGTTGGTCAGAAGAAAAAATTGTATTTGTATTTTCATTAATAACCTTTGTTGGTTGTTTGTTGGCGGTTATGCCGATTATATTAAATCTATAATTTTGGAGGATGTTATGGCAAGCAAGGCTATAAAAAAGCGCAAGACCGAAAATGAATACGGCAAAATGGATATAACCTTCTTTTCACTTGTTATTATTCTTTTGACCGTAGGACTTGTTATGCTTTTTTCTGCAAGCTATGCATATTCTCTTGAGTATTATAATAACAGTTATAAGTTTATAACACGACAAGCAGCTTTTGGCGTTTTTGGTGTTGTGGTAATGCTTATAATGTCACGTATTGATTATCATTTTTGGAAAAAATTTGCATGGGCTTTTTATATTATCACAGTATTAATGCTCTTAATTTTACTTATATTTCCTCCAATGGTATCAGGTATGGATGTTAAGCGGTGGATAGTAATAGGACCTATTAATTTTCAACCGTCAGAGGTCGCCAAATTCGCTATAATATTGTTGTTTTCAGCACTTATTTCATCTAATTACAAGCAGATGAAGGATTTTAAGTTTATAGTATTTTTAGGTGCAATTTTAGCAGCAACCTGTGGACTAATAGTTTTAGAACCACATCTTTCTGCCACTGTTTTGGTACTTGCTATCGGTGTTGTATTAATGGTAGTCGGCGGTCTTTCAATGAAATATATTCTTGCGGGTGTTGGCGTTGTTGGCGCTGCGGGAATAGTATTCGTTTTATCGGGTGCTATAAGTTATGTTTCAGACCGATTAAACTATTGGATAGACCCTTGGTCTGATGCACAGGGAAAAGGCTTTCAAACTATTCAGTCACTTTTAGCTATAGGCTCAGGCGGTATATTAGGTAGGGGAATAGGTCAGTCAAGACAAAAATATCTCTATTTGCCCGAGCCTCATAACGATTTTATTTTCTCTATTGTTTGCGAAGAATTAGGACTTATAGGCGCATCTGTAATAATAATTTTATTCTGTTTACTAGTTTGGCGCGGATTTACAATAGCGATGCACTCTAAGGACAAATTTGGTTCTTTAATGGCTTTGGGCCTTACATTTCAAGTAGGACTTCAAGCAATGCTTAATATTTGGGTAGTTACTAACACTATTCCAAACACCGGTATTAGTCTTCCTTTTTTCAGTTATGGCGGTACTTCTCTTGTGATACTACTTGCCGAAATGGGAATAGTGCTCTCGGTATCGCGAGGGGCAAATATTGAAAAGTAGGTGAACTTTATGCATATTTTATTTGCGGGCGGCGGCACTGCGGGTCATATTAATCCGGCTCTTGCCGTTGCGGGTTATATTAAAGAACGTCATCCAAATGCTAAAATCAGCTATATTGGAACTGCAGAAAAATTAGAAGCAAAATTAGTTCCAGAAAAGGGCTATGATTTTTATACTATTGATGTTGCAGGTTTTCAAAGAAAACTAACACCCAAAAATATAGTTAAAAATATTTCCGCTGTTAAAAAAGCAGTGGTTTCCTCTATAGATTCTAAAAAGTTGCTTTTAGAACTTAAACCCGATATTGTTGTAGGCACAGGTGGATATGTAAGCGGTCCTGTGTTAAAACAAGCGCAAAAATTAGGCTTTAAAACCGCTATTCACGAGCAAAATGCTTTCCCCGGTATTACAACAAAAATGTTGGCGGCAGATGCTAATGCAGTAATGCTTGCTATGCCCGAGGCTAAAAAACATTTAAAATTAAACAAAGAACCTATTATTACGGGTAACCCCATAAGGCAAGAACTTCTCAAAATAAGCAGGGAAGAAGCAAGACAAAAATTAGGACTTGATAATAGACCAATGATTTTGTCGTTTGGCGGTTCTTTGGGTGCTCGCAGAATTAACGAGGCTGTTACTGAGCTTATTAAATGGCATAACGGCACAGATAAATTTTATCATATTCACGGCACAGGCAAAGTAGGCTTTGAGGCTATGACCAATGCTTTAAAGGACATAGAACTTTCAAATAACATTACTGTAAGAGAATATATTAATGATATGGATATATGTATGGCGGCGGCAGATTTAGTGATTTGTCGTGCGGGAGTTTCAAACATATAAGCTTTGGATTGTAAACGGAGGCATCTTTAGTTTTATAATGGCAATCTTTTTTGTAAACAGC
>JAFYNC010000091.1 GCA_017549905.1 Clostridia bacterium
ATAAAACAGGACTTGACAATGAAGTTAAAGAATATGTTATGAACAGTAACGACAGCACTTTATTTTTAGAAAAAATTATAGATTTTATAGACTGTGCAGTGCCATTATATGCAAAAGAGGGCAAAAGCCAACTAACTATTGCCTTTGGTTGCACAGGCGGTAAACACCGCTCTGTCACATTTGCAGAGCTTGTCTGTGAACATTTGAAAAAACAAAATTACGACTGTATTTCGGTTCACCGCGATATACATAAAAGGTGAGGATATATGTCTTTTTGTGAGGAAGTAAAAAATGAATTAATTGCAATTAGACCTCAGGGTTGCTGTAAGCCGTCTTATGCCTATGGCTTTATGCTTTTCGGCAGGTCTTTTTCTTTAAAAAAAATATCTATTCAAACAGGCAACCAAAATGTTGCAAACGCTTATTGCGAGATAATATATAACGTATATAAAATTAAGCCTCAAATTTTCTGCGGTGGAAGTGTAAGACCTACTTACAGAGCCGAAATAGAGAGTGATAGCGACCGACTTAAAATTTTGGCATCGGTTGATTTCGGCGTGGCAGAGAACTCTATTGACAGAAATTTTTTCATAAGAGATTGTTGCGAATCGGCTTTTGTAAGGGGCGCTTTTTTAGCTTGCGGTAATATTAACGATCCACAAAAAGAATATAGGGCAGAGTTTAATGTTAAGAATGGGCCCTTGGCAGATGAACTGTCTTGTCTTTTGGAAGAACACGGTATTAAAATGCGCAAGGCTATTCGTAAAACTAGTGTCTGCCTTTATACAAAGGAAAGCTCTGCGGTTGAGGATTTACTCACCTTTATAGGTGCAGGCAAAAAAACGCTTGATATTATCGATACTAAAATAATGAAAGAGGTAAAAAATAATATCAATCGCGCAAGAAATTGCGATAGTAAAAATATTTCAAAAACAGTTGAGGCGTCTATTAGACAGCGCACTGCTATTGAATATTTAGAAAAAACGGACAGGCTTTATAGCCTTCCTCAAGAATTACTTACGGCGGCATTGCTTAGGCGCGATAACCCCGATGCTACCTTAAAGGAGCTTTGCCGTGTGTCCGCAGAACCTCTTACCGTTTCGGGTCTAAATCACAGATTAAACAAGATAATATTGATATATGAGAAGGATAAAAAATAATTCGGAATTCGGAATGCGTAATTCGGAATTAAGGTAAATAATATGAAAACGGAAAATGTTATAGTGGAAAAAAGTAAAGCATTTGCTCTTAGAATAATAAAACTTTATAAATATCTTGTGAATGATCAAAAAGAGTTTGTATTGTCAAAACAAATATTAAAAAGCGGTACAAGTATAGGAGCAAATGTTAAAGAAGCTATAAGGGGACAAAGCAAACCTGATTTTTATTCAAAAATGAATATAGCTTTAAAAGAAGCAAGTGAAACAGAGTATTGGTTAGAATTATTATGTGATAGCAATTTTATAAAAGATTCACATTTTGAAAGCATATATATGGATTGTCAAGAATTAATTAAATTATTAGTTGCAATAACTAAAACTCAAAAAGAACAATAATTACGCATTCCGCATTACGCATTACGAATTAGAAAGGTGGTTTGGTTTATGGATTTCACTCATTTACACGTTCATACAGAGTATAGTTTACTTGATGGATGTTGCAGAATAAAACAGCTTATTGACCGCGCGGCAGAATTAGGTCAAAAAAGCATAGCCATAACCGACCACGGCGTAATGTATGGTGCTATTGATTTTTATAAATACGCTAAGCAAAAGGGCGTAAAGGCTATAATCGGTTGCGAGGTATATGTAGCGCCGAGAAGCCGTTTTGATAAGCAAAAGGGATTGGATAATTCTTATTCGCATTTGGTTTTGCTTTGTAAGAATAATGATGGATATAAAAATCTTATAAAATTGGTATCCGCAGGCTTTACAGAAGGATTTTATTCAAAGCCAAGAGTGGACAAGGAATTACTTAAAAAACATAGTGACGGACTAATAGCCCTTTCTGCCTGTCTTGCAGGTGAAATACCTAAAAGAATTTTAAACGGGGAATATGATAAGGCTAAGGAAACTGCGCTTTGGTATAAAGAAACCTTTGGTGAGGGAAATTATTATCTCGAAATTCAAGACCATGGAATCAGAGAGCAAAAACAGGTTAACCCTCAAATAATTAAGCTTTCAAAAGAAACGGGTATCCCGCTTGTTTGCACAAATGATGTGCATTATATTAATGAAGATGATTACCGTATGCACAAGGTTTTGCTTTGTGTACAAACAGGCAGCAGCGTTAATGAAGAGGGCGCGCTTGAATTTAAAACAAATGAGTTTTATTTAAAGAGCGGTGAACAAATGTCTGAGCTTTTCGGCAGCACACCTGACGCCGTTTTAAACACTCAAAAAATTGCTGATAAATGTAATGTAGAGTTTGAGTTTGGCAAAATCAAATTGCCGAGATTTGATATAGGTGAACGCGATCACTTTGAGTATTTCAGAGAAAAATGCTATAACGGTTTATATAATATTTACGGAAAAAATCCCGAAAAAAGTGTTATAGACCGTTTGGAATATGAATTATCGGTTATAAACCGAATGGGATATGTTGACTATTATTTAATAGTAGCCGATTTTGTAAACTATGCTAAAAAAAGCGGTATTCCTGTAGGTCCGGGCAGAGGCTCGGGCGCTGCAAGTCTTGCGGCTTACTGTATTGGTATTACAGGTATTGACCCTATAAAATATAATCTTTATTTTGAGCGTTTTCTTAATCCTGAAAGAGTTTCTATGCCTGATTTTGACATAGATTTTTGCTATGTAAACCGTCAAAAAGTAATAGATTATGTAATAGAAAAATATGGCAAGGATAGAGTTTCCCAAATCGTGACTTTCGGTACAATGGCGGCAAGAGGCGCTATAAGAGATGTGGGTCGCGCTATGGATATACCCTATGCGACATGTGATAAAATTGCAAAGCTTATACCTCAGTCGGTTAATATGACGATTGAGAGGGCGTTAGATGGTTCAAATGAGCTAAAAACGCTTTATGATAATGATGAGCAAATTAAAGAGCTTATAGATATGTCACTAAAGCTTGAGGGTATGCCTCGTCACGCATCAACCCACGCGGCAGGTGTTGTTATTTCTGATAGACCTGTGTCTGAATATGTTCCGCTTTCGGTTAATGATGAGGCGGTGGTGACACAGTATACTATGACTTCTTTAGAAGAATTAGGCCTTCTTAAAATGGATTTTTTGGGACTTCGCAACCTTACTGTTATTGAGGATACCCAAAATTTTATCCGCAGGGAAAATCCCCATTTTGACATAGAAAAAATACCGCTTGACGATGAGAAAACTTATTCTTTAATGGGTAAAGGTCTTACAGACGGTGTGTTTCAGTTTGAGTCTGATGGTATGAAGAATGTGCTTCGTCAATTCGGTCCCTCAAGTATTGAAGATTTAACCGCTATACTTTCGCTTTACAGACCTGGGCCTATGGATTCTATTCCAAAATATATCCACAACAGA
>JAFYNC010000092.1 GCA_017549905.1 Clostridia bacterium
GTGTTGTCTGTAGAGCAATCGTCACACATAACAACCTGATCGGGCTTGACAGTTTGTAACCTTAAAGTATCTAATTGTTTTTCAATGAACTTTTCGCCATTATATAATGCAATAGCAACCGCAACTGTCAAAACCTTCACCCCTTTTTAGCGGAAATTATTTCGTCTACTACCTTTTCCCAAGTATTTTCGCAAGAATCAACCTTTTTGAAAACATCGCGATGCTGTATTTCACCTGTTATTATCTTTTCCATAAGAGCAGCTAATTCCTCAGGCTTAAACGGATTAAAATAGTATGTGTTTTCATAATCGCCTATTACTTCGTGCGCATAATCACAGTCAGCCGCTAAAACTATTGCGCCCATTTGCGCAGCCTCAATTAAAGGATAACCAAATGTTTCAATGTATGACGGAAAAATAAGGGTTCCTTCACACAAATTAGCGAATACTTCTTCTCTCGGAATTTGACCTATATAGCTAATATTTCTTTGAACATTTCCATTAGGCACTGTTATTTTAACGTTAAAATCAAGGTTTTTGTTTTGGAGAATCTTACACGCTTCATATATGCAAGAAATATTCTTATAAGGCATTGCAGATGTTGGATAAAAAAACAAATTGTTTTTTCTTTCCACATCAACACGTAAATTCTCGGAATTTTCAATATTAGGCGCTATTTTAACGATTTTTTCTTCACTTACCGAGCATTTTTTATTTATTGCTTTTCTCATCCACTCGGTTTGAACTATAAGTTTATCTGCTTTCTTAGCGGATAAGAAAATTGTTTGCCCAATTAAATGTTGATAAACCGCCATTTTTCTTTCATCTTTTTTGAAAAAAGAATAATTTTTCACATCTTGAAACGGCAAAGGCTGATGTTCATAAACAGTTTGGGGCACTTTTACACCGTGAATCAATGTGTTTTGCAAAGAAAAAACACGGTCTGCACCAAGACTTTTTATTAACTTTCTTCCTGTTATAAAGTCAAATATTAATCTTTTTATATAACTTTTCTTTATCTCAGGTAGCTTTATTACGTGAATATTCTCGGTAGACTCTATATAATCATCACAAACCAAAAAGAACCACTCATTTTCTTTGTCGTTCTCTTTAACATACCCATAAAAGTCTTTTAATACCGTTAACACTCCGCCTGAACTGGCAGCAATATCATTAACCACAATACGCATATAAATCTCCGTTCTGTTGTAAGAAGATGTTATTTAAATTCCTAAAACTGTTTGGACAAACTTTTTCGGTGAATATTTATACAAAATATCTTCTTCTACCGGAAGATACGGGGATTCGAAAAAGTTTTCGTCTATCTTGGGTTCTTTTCTTTCTATGATAAGGAAATTGTTTTCATTATAAAAATCGAAACCTTTAACATAAGGATTCGTAGTAATTATCTTCTTTTTCATAGGCAACATTTCAATAGGACGTGTGGTTATTCCATATTGTTTTGGATGCTCTATATCAAGCACACATCTGCTATTATTATAAATGTCGCACACCTCGGCGGTTGAAAGCGAATCAAAATGAATTTCCTTAAGTGAAATATACTTATAATCCTTGTTTGTCAATTTATTAAACAAATAAACGAAAATGTGTGGGGAGTAAAAATAGGTAAAGCATTTTCTTCCCATTTGCTCGCACTGTTCTTTAATTTGTTTAACAATTCGCGGTCTCATTGAATGAGCAGTACCTATAAAAGCCGCATCATACTTAAATTCTTGGGGTTCTTTAACTGTTGTATATTCTTTACCGTAAGGAACAGGAAGAAAAGGTAAATTGTATTTTTCGGCATCACCCGGGTCAAAGGTGAGCACCCTGTCATAAAGTGCGATTTTCTTTTCACCATCAGGCACATTAGCCACAGAGTCCCAAAAATATAAAATCATTTGGGCGGTCGGAAATGCCTCTCGCAACATAGAAACTTCCTTTTCAGCCATTGACTCGCTCTTGACCACGAAAATATAATCAAACTGCTTGTCGCGATTTTCATTTATAACCTTTTTTATATAATTTCTAACAACCGGTTTATAGAATTTTAAATTCAGTCTTAAAGCGGCTTTGCAAATAAAACTTTTGCTTGGTCTTTCATCATAAAGGCATACTTCAAAACCTTCGTCGCGAAACGCCTCTGCCATTCTGTTTTGATACCCAAAAAAAGTTGGGCAAAACATTAGAATTTTCTTGCCGTTATCTAACATTTAAAAACCGCTCCTTTGGTTTTTATATTTTATCGGGCTTTTTTCTTCACCTTAATATTAGGCTCGAAACCTAAACACAATCATCCATTTTACCAAATATTTATATATAGTCATTATATCACAGCATAACAAAAAAAACAAGACCATTTTAGCCTTAAAATGCATTTTGAAATGCCTGAAACCTATATAAAACATAACAAAAAGCAAGGTGTTTTCACCTTGCTTTTTATAAAATCATTTTTGTTTATAAATCATAAGTTTGCGCACCAAAAAATTATAAAAGAACACTATAGCAGTAGCCGCAATTTTAGAGCACATCTGATTAAAGCTCAATACATCAACTGTAACCCACATAATTAATAGGTTAAGCAATAGTCCTATTATACTTGCTAAATAAATACTTGCAATTTCTTTTAAAAACGGTAATTCATTACTCTTGAAAACCAAAACCCTGCCCACGAACCAATTCACAAAGGTTGACAAAATATATGCTATAACTGTCGCCACAGCATAATGAACAAAACACTTGCCAAGAATAAAAAACACTATCCACTCACTAACAGTGGCAATACCGCCTACTATTATATAAAGCAAAAATTCCTTAGCGTTACTTTTCTGCATTATCAACAATCTCGCTTACAATTATTTTCTTCAGTATACCATAGCAAAAACACAAGAGCAAGAAAATTAACGTTTTATCTTTACTTTACATAGGCAATGAATTGTTTTTTTGCTCAGGTCTTCGCGCAAAATAATTACGATAATTGAAATATAAAAAGTCAGGAATCGGTGATTCCTGACTTTTAATTTTACTCTACAGTTGAATAAACAACCTCATCTTGTGGAATTTCTTCTATAGTTTCGTCATCATCGTATGAAGAAGGATTAATTTCCTCACACTTCATACCTGTACCTGCAGGTACAAGCTTACCGATAATAACATTTTCCTTAAGTCCAAACAACGGATCAACCTTGCCCTTAATAGCAGCTTCAGTAAGAACACGTGTTGTTTCTTGGAATGATGCAGCAGAAAGGAAGGATTCTGTTGCCAAGGAAGCCTTAGTAATACCAAGCAATGTTGCCTGATAGGTAGCCTTGGTGAGTCCCTCTTCGCCTGCAGCAATACGTCCTTCAACAATCTTGTTTGCATCTGAAATCTCTTTATATTCATAGCTAACATTCTGCAACAAGTCTGTTGAACCCGCATCGGTAATGCGAAGTTTCTTCATCATCTGGCGAACGATAACCTCAATGTGCTTATCGTTGATGTCAACACCTTGAGTACGATATGCGTTCTGAATTTCAGCAATAATATATTGCTGAACAGCCTCAGGTCCCTGTGCCTCTAAAATATCCTGAGGATACTTAGCGCCCGGAATTAACATATCGCCGGCATTTACGAAATCACCGTTTGCAACCAAAGGTCTGATTCCGTAAGGAATAGTAACCTTTTCTTCGGTTTTAAGCTCATCGTTTGTGATGATGATAACATTGCTCTTCTTCTCTTCGGCAATACGAACAGTACCCGAAATCTTAGCAATAAGACCGCAACGCTTTGGTCTGCGAGCTTCGAAGAGCTCTTCAACACGGGGAAGACCCTGTGTAATATCTTCTGTAGACGCGATACCACCTGTATGGAAGGTACGCATTGTAAGCTGAGTACCGGGCTCACCGATAGACTGAGCAGCTACGATACCCACTGCCTCACCTGTAGTTACAGGCTTAGCAGTTGCAAGGTTACGTCCGTAACACTTTTTACATACGCCGTGGTGGCTATGACAGGTAAGAACAGAACGAATTTCTATTCTTTCAATGCCTGCATCAACAATCATCTTAGCAGCATCGCCTGTAATCATATCTTCCTTACTCCAGATAACCTCACCAGTTTCGGGGTGAACAGCATCGTGAAGTAAATATCTACCTTCAAGACGTTCAACTAACGGCTCTAAGATGTGGTTGCCGTCCTTAATGTCAAATACTGTAAGACCTTCTTCAGTGCCGCAATCATCCTCACGAACAATAACGTCCTGAGCAACGTCAACAAGACGACGGGTAAGGTAACCCGAGTCAGCAGTACGAAGCGCTGTATCAGCAAGACCTTTACGCGCACCACGTGAAGAAATGAAGTATTCCATAACATTAAGACCTTCACGATAGTTAGCACGAATCGGAACTTCAATAACCTTACCTGCGGTATTTGCGATAAGTCCACGCATACCTGCAAGCTGTCTAATCTGGCTCATAGAACCACGAGCACCCGAGTCAGCCATCATAAAGATGGGGTTAAACTCATCAAGGTTGCCCTTAAGTGCATCGGCAACATCTTCTGTAGCTTTGTTCCAAACCTCGATTATGTGACGACTGCGTTCTTCGTTATTAATAAGACCTCTGCGATAGTCGCGCAAAACATTATCAATCTGCTTTTCTGCATCTGCAAGAATTTCTTTCTTAGCAGGCGGAATTACAGCATCGATAACCGCAACTGTAACAGCACCCTTTGTTGAGTACTTAAAGCCTGTGGCCTTTATATTATCAAGCACGATAGCAGAGTCGCTTGTGCCGTGTAAGGTAATGCAACGGTCGATAATCTTACCAAGTTGTTTTTTGCCAACCTTGTTTTGAATAATATCATCATTGCTTTCAACAAGATTTTTGCTCTCGTCACGAAGCTTAAAGCACCATTCAAGGTCAAACTTATGATCTTCGTCTTGACGGTTAACAAAGCCTAAATCCTGAGGAATAGACTCGTTAAAGATTATGAAGCCTACTGTGCACCAAACAAGCTTAGAGTTACCGTCTTCATCAGACATACGAACACGGATAGGCGCATGAAGACCTATTACACCATCATTATAAGCCATTATAGCTTCGTTTTTATCACGGAATACCTTGTTTATTCCAGGCTCATCTGCCTTAACAAGTGTTAAATAGTATGAACCAAGCACCATATCCTGAGTAGGAACTGCAACCGGCTTACCATCTGAAGGCTTCAAGAGGTTATTAGCCGCAAGCATAAGGAATCTTGCCTCTGCTTGAGCCTCTGCAGAAAGCGGTACGTGAACAGCCATCTGGTCGCCATCAAAGTCGGCGTTATAAGCTGTACAAACAAGCGGATGAAGTTTAAGTGCTTTACCTTCAACGAGTACAGGTTCAAATGCCTGAATACCTAAAC
>JAFYNC010000093.1 GCA_017549905.1 Clostridia bacterium
ATTGAACAGATTAAATTAAGTGATATTCTTATCACAACAAAAAATTATAACTCATTATTTAAAATCTTGCAATAGCTATAATAAAATTTTTTAAATTTTTATTAAACAGTTACCGACTTTGCAAGATTGCGCGGCTTATCTATATCGCACCCTTTATACAATGCTACATAATATGCAAAAATTTGAAAAGGCACTACCTCGGCTAAAGCTGTGAAAAGCGGGTGCGTTTTTGGTATTGAAAATAAATCGGCACCCACCGATGAAGCCATATTTCTGTTATTTGCAGCGCAAAGCACATCTGCTCCCCTTGCAATAACCTCGCGAATATTACTGAGAAGCTTATCGTTAAGCCTTTCATAACCGCAAAGAGCAATAACGTGAGTTCCCTCTTCTATAAGCGAAATAGTGCCGTGCTTTAGCTCGCCAGCAGCAAAAGCCTCGGAATGAATATAGGATATTTCCTTAAGCTTTAGCGATGCCTCAAGCGCCGCCGCAAAATCCATATTTCTGCCTATAAAAAATATTGATTTTGTTTTTGTGAAACGCTTTGCCACATCTGCGATTTTTTCTTGTACGCTTAAAACCTCTTCTGTTTTTGATGGCAATTTATTAAGTTCTTTTATAAGTTCTGCCTTATGGTCCAGTGAAATTTTCTCTGCCATAAAAATTGCCAACAAATAAAGACATAGCAGTTGTGAGGTGTATCCCTTTGTAGTAGCTACCGCAATTTCCGGACCTGCCAAGGTGTAAATAACATTATCCGCTATTTTAGCAATAGAACTTCCCACGGCATTTACAACACAAGCGGTTTTACTGCCTCGTCGTTTTGCCTCTGTTAAGGCGGCAATGGTATCTGCCGTTTCACCCGATTGACTTATTGCTATTGTAAGCGTTTTTTCAGTTATAATTGGATTTCGGTATCTGAATTCGCTTGCCAAGTCAACCTCTGTTGGAATACCCGTAATTTCTTCAAACAAATACTTTGCCGCTACACCTGCATGGTAAGCCGAGCCACAAGCGATTATAACTATTCGGTCAATTTCCTTTATTAACTCTTTATCAATATTTATATTAGGAAAACAAATTTCATTGTCTTTTAAATATTCCTTTAAAATTCTTCGCAAAACTGCAGGTTGCTCATAAATTTCCTTCATCATAAAATGCCCATATCCGCCTTTTTCTGCGGTATTAATATCCCAATCTATTATAGAAATTCTTCGCTCTACCATAAGTGAATCGGAGTATATTTCAACCGAGTTTGCGGTAATATATGCCACATCGCCATCCTCAATGTATATTATTTTTTGAGTTTTGGGCGCAATAGCCGTAACGTCAGAGGCTATTATATTGCAATCGTCAGCAATGCCTATTATAATCGGACTAAACTGTTTTACCGCCACCAACATATCGGGGTAGTCTTTACACAAAATTCCCAAAGCATACGAGCCTTTAATCCTTGATATTGTTTTATTAACGGCGTTTTTGAGATCGCCGTTATAATATTTCTGCAATAAATTAGGTATTACCTCGGTATCGGTTTCACTTTTAAAAACAAAACCTTCTTGTTCGAGTTCTTGCCTTAATTCTATATAATTTTCAATTATGCCGTTATGAACAACCGCAAATTTAAGGTTATTGCTAAGATGCGGATGAGAATTTTCCTCACTTGGTTTTCCGTGTGTTGCCCAACGTGTATGTCCTATGCCTGCATTTCCCGACACTTTGTCACTTTTACATTTCTCGGCTAACTTTTCTATTCTGCCAACAGTTTTTATAATTTTAATTTCATCGTTACAGTATAAAGCAATACCTGACGAATCATAACCTCTGTATTCGAGTTTGCAAAGCCCCTCTAACAAAAAATTTACCCCATCGTTTTTGCCTGCAAAACCAACTATCCCACACATAGCATCCACCTCTTTAGACATTTACTTTTTTAGTGTGTGTTTGTTTTTTGATGCTATTCATATAATTGTTAACCGAATATTCACACATTAGAACAACATTTGCAATAAAATAAACTCATAATATATATACACAAAATAAAGGAGTCATAGTATGGACGAATTTAACAATAACAGTGAGCTTGAGGGTTTCGATAAGGTTGAACCCGCAAATACACAAAATAACCCTTACGACCCGATTTATTCTAAGCCTCGGCAAGAAATAATACAGGACGAACCGATAAAAAACGATTTTTCGGATTACACCCCTAATTTCGTTTACACTCCGCCAAAGCCGAAAAAGGAGAAAAAAGGCTACGGCGTGGGAGCAATAGTGCTATCTGCCATACTTGCGGCAATAATCGGAGCGGCAAGCAGTTTTGGAATATTATATGCTTATATTCTTGATAATAGTGTGGTGGAAATTCCCGACGCCACGACAAATAATGTTAATATCAACATTGAAGAAACTGTAGAATCGGTAGTAGAGGCTGTAGCCACCAAATGCACAAACAGTGTTGTGGGTATTAAAACCACCACATCGGTTATGAGCTTTTTTGGAGGAACAAGCGAATCCTCGGGCGAAGGAAGCGGCGTTATATACTCGGCAGACGGATATATTATTACAAACTATCACGTTATCGGCGATGCCGTTACAAACAAGTCGGGCTCTAAAATAGAGGTATTTATAGAAAGCGCTTCTTCCGACCCTTATGCTGCTACTGTAGTAGGTTATAATATTTCAGCCGACCTTGCGATTATTAAAATAAATGCCAAAAATCTAACACCCGTAACCTTTGCAGATTCAAAAAACTTAAAGGTCGGTCAATATGTTATAACTATTGGTAATCCCGGTGGACTTGAATTTATGGGCAGCGTAACCTACGGCGTTATAAGCGGACTTGACCGCGTGGTTTCATCTGATTCAAACATTCAGCTTATTCAAACCGACGCTGCTATAAATCCCGGAAACTCAGGTGGCGCGTTACTAAACACCAAAGGTGAGCTTGTTGGAATTAACAGTTCAAAAATTGTGGCAGATGCTTATGAGGGTATGGGCTTTGCAATCCCCTCAAACACCGTTTCTGATTTGTGCAAAAAAATCATTGAAAAAGAAAATTCTCCCGAGCCATACATCGGCGTTACAGTAAGTGAGAGATACACCGCAGAAGTTCTAAAAAGTTACGGATACCCCGTTGGCGCTGTTGTTTTAAGCGTTGCAGAGGGCAGCCCAGCATACAACGCAGGAATTAAGAAAGGTGATATTATCACCGAATTTGGCGGAAAAGAAATCACAGAATTTAACGTATTAGAACAATTGCTTAACAAATCAACACCTGAAGAAAATGTTAACATTAAGATTTACAGAAACGGAAGATACTATTCCGCAACAATAACAATCGGTTCTAATAATCAGGTAGAATAAAAAAATAACACCGTTGAGAAATCTCAACGGTGTTTCTTTTTGTTTTATTAAGCTTTTTTAGCTTTTCTTCTTTTCCAGATAACCCAAAGCGGACCTGAAATGCAAAGTGAAGAAATACCACCTGAAATAAGACCGAATGCCATAGGAATAGCAAAGGTACGAAGACTCTGAAGTCCAAACATTTCTGATACAACCACAATAGTCATAACAGCTAAGAATGTTGTAACAGAGGTAACAATGTTTCTTATAAGTGTCTGATTAATACTCAAATTAACAGTATCGCCGATTTCATTTTCGGGATAAAGGCGATTATTTTCACGTACACGGTCGTAAATAACGATTGTATCGTTAAGTGAATAACCAAGCATTGTGAGAACTACTGCAATATAGTTTGAGTCAATCTGTAATCTGAATATAACGCAAACAAAGAAGGTTATAAGCACATCAAATACAAGTGCTACAAGCGCTGTGAGAGCCGCAGATATACCACCTATTTTCTTAAAGCGGATACCTACATAAATTACAACTCCCAATGCAGTAATAACAACTGCCACTAAGCTCTTTACAAAGAATGTTCCTGCCATTGTAGGACTTACAGAGTTAGAGTTGTAAATTGCTATCTTATTATCCTTAAAAGCATCGGTGAGTGCCTTTGTGAGTTCTTCTTGTTTTTCAGCTGTCAATGCATCTTTACCAACAAGAGCAATTTCAAAGGTTTTAGTATCACCTGCTAATGCAGTGCTTTTTGAAAAAGTATAACTTGCATCTATTTTGCTATCGATGGTTTCCTTTACCTTAGCGTCATCAATATCGCCTGTATATGAATAAGAAATTTTAGTGCCGCCCTTGAAGTTTATATCAAGGTCAACTCCCCAGATACAAGCCATTACAACGCCAACTACAAAAATTGCTATATACGCAATAATCACCTTAAAAAAGGCTTTGTTAAAATCAATTTTAAAATCACGCATTTGTCTTACCTCCGTAGAACCAAGGTTTTCTGAAAGCTTTTAGTCCCGAAATGCTCTTGAGCATATACTTAGAGGCAAGCACACCCATTATTAAGTTGAAGATAACACCGATAAGAAGTGTATAACCGAATGAGTAAATAGAGCCTGTGATTTGTGAACCAAATAAAGACATAATCGGTGAGAAGATTTTAGCAACAAGACTATCAGGAGTACCGAAAGCGCCCATAAGCACAACCGATACGATTACGATTGTCACGTTACCATCTATAATAGCGTTAAGACTGTTCTTGAAGCCGCTGTCTATTGCACCGTCAATAGTCTTACCCTTTTTGAACTCATCGCGTATTCTTTCTGCCGCGATAACATTACAGTCAACACCAACGCCAACAGAAAGTATAATACCTGCAATACCCGGAATTGTGAGTGTGAAACTATCAACCCCGCTAAAGAAGCCTGAAATACAAGCAATAGTACCTGCAAGCTGACCAAGAAGAGCTATAGCAGTTACAACACCGTTAAGCCTGTATCTTAAAATCATAAGTAAGCATACAAGACCGAAAGCCACAGCGCCTGCAATAACCATTACTCTTAAAGCATCTGAACCTAAGGTTGGTGAAATAACCTGAAGCTTAGAATCATCAACTGTAAGTGCGAACGGTAACGAACCTGCGTTAATTTTATCGGCAAGTGACTTAGCATCTTCAGCACCTGACATGCCTGTTATGTAAGCCGAACCATCAGTAATAGCTTGATTAACTGTAGGAGCTTGAATCATAACATCGTCCATCCAGATAGAAACAGTTTGACCAACAAGCTCTGCTGTAGCTGTAGCAAACTTTGATTTACCCTGTTCTGTGAAATCAAGATAAACTACATAATTGCCGTTTTCGTCAACACCTGCTTGAGCAGCTTTAATATCAGCAGCACCGCTCAAAATAACGTCTTCGCTGTTTTCGTTTCTGCAGAAAGTAAGAAGCGCTGTTTCGCCAAGTTCTCTAACTGCTGCTGCAGCATCAAAATCGCTTTCATCCGCAGCCCAAGGGAAGCGCACGATTATCTGATGATTATCAGCGTCTGTGTAAACCTCATAGTCTGTAATATTCTTGTTTACAAGACGGGTTTCAATAATAGCTTTTGCGGCATCCATATCCTCTTCGGTAATGCTGACATCTTCCTTATCGGGTGAAAAAACTGCTTCTACACCGCCGCGAATATCAATACCCCAACGGATATCCTGCGCACCTTTAAAATAAATTTCTCTGGTATCACCGTAATAATTTTCAATTCCGAAAAAGGCACAATAAGTAAGCGCCAAAATCAAAACAAAAATTACAAAAAATACCGGCTTGCCTGTTCTTTTGGCTTTCATTGGCAAATCCTCCAATTTTTTGTTTTTGTAACAGTATCCTTAACATTACACAAACGATACATATTATATTAATTATATCTAAAAACTTTATCAAAGTCAACCAAAGTTTATTAATCTTCGTTAATAAGTTTTTCAAGAGCAGCGTATCTTACTGCCACACAAAGTATAACCGAAGCTTTTTTGATTTCTTCTACCGATGGATAAGAAGGAGCTATTCTGAGATTTGAATCTTCTGGGTCTATTCCATAGGGATAGGTAGCGCCTGCAGGTGTAAGTATCATACCTGCATTTGCACAAAGCTCCTCAACCCTTGATGCTGTTCCCTTTTCTACATAAAGGCTTATAAAATATCCACCCTTTGGATTAGTCCAGCGAGCAATACCCTTATCCTTTAACTGTTTATCAAGCTCTGAAAGCACTGCCTCAAACTTAGGACGCAAAATTTCGGCATGCTTTTTCATATGCTTGTAAACTGCTTCTGCCGAGCGGAACATTCTTGCATGTCTTAACTGATTAAGCTTATCAGGACCTATTGTCTGATACTGCATTCTACCTTTAAGCATTGCAACGTTATTTGGACTTGCCGCTTGCGCCGCTCACCAGCTCCCGGGAAAGTAATTTTTGAGGTAGAGGTAAATATAATCGGTAAATCAGGGTTTCCCGCCTTTACACACTCTGCATAAATGTTAAGCAGCTTATCGCCCTCGTCATACAAATCGTGCACCACATAGGCATTATCCCAGAAAATTCTGAAATCTGAAGCGGCAGGTTTTAACCTTGCCATACGCTTAACAACATTATCACTATAGGTTATACCCTCGGGATTTGAGTATTTAGGAACACACCAAATGCCCTTTACTTTTTCATCCTTTATAAGTTCCTCTACAACATCCATATCAGGACCTTCATCTGTAGTAGGAACAGAAATAAGTTCAAAACCAAAATACTGAGTAATGGCAAAATGACGGTCATAACCAGGAACAGGACACAAGAATTTAAGTCCCTCTTGTTTGCCCCAAGGCTCCGCACCCATACCGTGTGTCATCCCCTGAGCTATGGTATCAAACATCATATTAAGTGAAGAGTTTCCACCAACAATAATCTGTTCGGGCTCGAGTTCCAAAAGATTTGCAAATAAATTTTTAAGCTCTAAAAGACCGTCAAGACCGCCATAGTTACGGCAATCAATACCGCTGATATTTTTAAAGCCTGTATCGTTGCCAACAAGGTCAAACATCTTTTCGCTTAAATCCATATTGTCAAATCCGGGCTTTCCTCTTGACATATCAAGGGTTAAATGCATAGAACGTAAATGTTCATATTCTGCACGAACAGCCTTAAATTCTTCGTTTAACTGTTCTTTGCTTAAACTGTAATAATTGGACACGTTAAAACCTCCAAGGTTATCTGATAATTTTCTTTTCAATTTCTTCTGCAGCAAGATTTACGAAATCGGCAGTGCTCATAGCACCCATATCGCCGTCTTCACCTCTACGACGAACAGAAACTTCGCCGTTTTCTACCTCGCTATCACCAATAATAAGCATATAAGGTATTTTATTAAGTCTTGCTTCTCTGATCTTATAACCGATTTTTTCGTTGCGGTCATCAAGCTCAACGCGCATACCCTTTTCTTCCAAAATACGTTTAACATCATAAGCATAATCAAGATGTCTGTCAGCAATAGGAAGAATTTTCACTTGTGTTGGTGCTAACCACATTGGGAATGCACCTGCATACTTTTCGATAAGGAGCGCTAATGTTCTTTCATAACAACCGATAGATGTTCTATGAATAATATAAGGATTCTTTTTCGCGCCGTCGCGGTCTACATATTCCATACCGAATTTTTCTGCTAACATCTGGTCAATCTGAATTGTAATAAGGGTATCTTCCTTGCCGTAAACATTCTTAATCTGAATATCAAGCTTAGGTCCGTAGAATGCAGCCTCACCAATTCCAACCTTATAAGGTATCTCAAGGTGGTCAAGAATTTTAGCCATCATACCTTGTGCTTCATCCCACTGTTCAGGAGTGCCAATATATTTTTCGGTATCTTTAGGATCCCACTGTGAGAATCTGTAAGAAACATCATCATAAAGACCTAAAGTTTTAAGCATATAAATTGCAAGTTCAAGGCTACCCTTAAATTCGTCCTCTAACTGTTCGGGAGTACAGATTAAATGTCCCTCAGAAATAGTAAATTGACGAACACGGATAAGACCGTGCATCTCACCCGATTCTTCGTTGCGGAAAAGGGTTGGTGTTTCGCCGTATCTTAAAGGTAAATCACGATAGGAACGGGCGCGCTTTAAATATGCTTGGTATTGG
>JAFYNC010000094.1 GCA_017549905.1 Clostridia bacterium
CCTTTAAATATTGCTCGTGGGACAGGCTGTATCTTGATTGCGATTCGCGGTCGCCTTCAAAGTTACAGTCACTGCCAAGGCGAGTTAAAATTCTTGCGGTGTCGTGTGTGCCGATATGATTCATCAAAAGCTTGATGCTCTGTGGAGGATAATTTTCGAGAATATTTAGCACAGTATTTAAAAGGTTGTTGGAATTAGCAGTTTTAACATAATCAACAATAGCGTTTGCAAATGGATAGTTCATAACAGAATCAAGCTGTTTTCCGCGCAAGAAACGTCGGCGGTAGCCATAGCTTACTTTGTTGGTCGCGTCTTCCCAAACCTCGCCTAAAAGATAGTTTTCTTCACCCTCGGCTTTAATGCTAAGGCGGATTTTATCCAAAAAGTCATCGGGTAGTTCATCTGCCACATCAAGCCGCCAACCTTTAATGCCTTTTTTAAGCCAATACCTTAAAACGCCATTTTCACCCGTTATGAAGTTAGAAAAGGAAAGGTCGTTTTCATCTGTTTCGGGCAGGGTGGTTATACCCCACCAGCTATTGTATTTATGTGGGTATTCGCTGAAATTAAACCATTTATAATACGGTGAAGACTGCGACTGAAAAGCGCCGAGTGAATCATATCTGCCGTATTTATTAAAATAAACACTGTCATCACCCGTATGAGAGAAAACGCCGTCTAAAATAATTGAAATACCAAGCTTGTCAGCAGATTCAATCAGGTCTTCAAGGTCACGCTCACTTCCTAAGGATGCGTCAATTTTAAAATAATCGGCAGTATTATAACGGTGATTGGAATGCGCCTCGAAAATAGGATTCAGGTATATACAGTTAACACCCAATTCCTTAATATACGGCAGTTTTTCTTCTATACCCTTAAGGTCACCGCCATAGTAATCGTTGCCGAGTCGACAAGGTGAATTGGGTTGTCTGAATTCGGGTTGCTTTTCCCAATCATTACAAATATAGCGGTCGGCAGGAACGTTTTGCTTTTTTATTCCCGAATTATAAAATCTGTCAGGAAAAATTTGATAAATAATGCCACCTGCAAGCCAATCAGGAGTTTTGAAATCTTTAGAAAAAACGGTTTGTTGCCAACATGCGCCCTCGTTTGATACAATTCCCAAAGAGGTTTCGGTTTTGGTGACAAAAAATTCGCCATAATCACTTGTGTATCTGAAAGAGTACCAATAAAGCCCTTCGGTTAAGTTAATGTCACACTCATAAAAGCGGTAGTCCTCGAGCCATTCGCTCGGGAACATACGAGCTTCTCGCTCTGTTTGTTCAGAATCGTTTCTGATTTTAAGAAAAACCTCGTGAACGTGAGCATCCTTGTGTAACAAAACCTTTAGCCGAAGGGTTTCCCCCTCGGCTATAGCTCCTAATTTTGTTCTGTATAATGGGTTTCTTGAATCAAAAGGATAATAATTCATTTTATTCTACCGGTTTAATATGCCAAATATCTCTTGCATAATCTTCGATTGAGCGGTCAGCCGCAAAAATACCCGATTTTGCAATATTTGTAAGTGACATTTTGTTCCAAACATCGCGATCGTTGTAAAGCGCAGTAGCCTTTTTCTGAGCAGAGCAATAGTCTGCATAATCTGCCAATGCCATATAACGATCATTGTTTTTAAGAGAATTATAAATACTGTCAAATGATTGACCGCCGATACCTTTGCCTATAAAGTCAAGCGCTTCTCTTAAATTAGCGTTGTTATTATAATATTGAATAGGTGAATAACCGCTCTTCTGAAGCGCTAAAACCTCAGGTGTCTGCATACCGAAGATGATAATATTATCATCACCTACAGCTTTGTGAATTTCAACGTTTGCGCCGTCCTCAGTGCCTAAGGTGATAGCGCCGTTCATCATAAGCTTCATATTACCTGTACCGCTGGCTTCGGTAGAGGCAAGAGAAATCTGCTCACTTATATCGGCTGATGGAATCATAAGCTCTGCAAGGCTTACTCTATAATCCTCAAGGAATGCAATTTTGATTTTATCCTTAACTGCGGGGTCATTATCAATAACTGTAGAAAGCTTATAAATCATCTGAATAATTTCTTTAGCAAACAAATATCCTGCGGCAGCCTTTGCACCGAAAATATAGGTTTTAGGTGTAAAATCGGCATTGGGATTATTCTTTAAATACAGATATTCTGTAATAATATTAAGAGCATTAAGGTGCTGACGTTTATATTCGTGCAAACGTTTAACCTGCATATCAAAGATTGAATCAGGATTAAGAATAATTCCGTTTTTATCCTTGACATAGTTTGCGAAACGCTCTTTATTAAAGCGCTTAATCTCTTCGAGCTTTGAAAGAACTGATTTATCATCTTTATAATTCATCAGTTTTTCAAGGTGAGAAGCATCTTTAATAAATCCGTCACCTATAAGTTCTGTCAAGTATTCGGTAAGCTTGGGGTTAGCCTGACAAAGCCAACGGCGGTGAGCAATACCGTTTGTAACGTTGGTGAATTTTTCGGGAGTTAAAGCGTGATACTCCTTGAAAAGTTCATCAACAAGTATTTTACTGTGAAGCTTTGAAACACCGTTTACGGTGTGGCAGGTTGCAACACAAAGGTTAGCCATGCGAACAACGCCGCTGTTAACGATTGAAAGACGTTCTGCAAGAGCATAATCGCCAGTCTTATAAATAACTTCTTCTCTATAACGGCGGTCGATTTCCTTAATAATTTGGTAAACACGCGGAATTCTTTGTTTAATAAGGCTTTCGGGCCAACATTCGAGCGCTTCAGCCATAATTGTGTGGTTGGTATATGCAACGGTGCCCTTAACCAAATCCCAAGCACGCTCCCAACCATATCCGCACTCGTCAAGCAAGAAACGCATAAGTTCAGGTATGCAGAGGGTGGGGTGGGTGTCGTTAATATGAATGGCTACCTTTTCGGGCAGATTTTCAAGTGTGCCGTATTTGTTAAGGTGGCGCTTTAAAATATCCTGAACAGAAGCAGAAACCAAGAAATACTGCTGACGAAGTCTTAAAGATTTACCCTCAATATGATTATCTTCGGGATATAAAACCTTAGAAATGGTTTCGGTCATAGCGCGTTGTTCAAGAGCTCTAACATAGTCACCCTGATTAAATGCCGACATATCAAAATCCTGACATTCTGCGCTCCAAAGTCTTAAAGCGTTAACGGTTTTTCCGTCTTTACCTGCTACCATTAAATCGTAGGGTACAGCGCGAACTGTCTGATAATCCTTATGCTCAACGTGGTGGTAGTCACCGTCCCACCATTCTTCAATTTTACCGTCAAAATTAACGTCTACCGCACTGGCAGGCTTTGCTTCAAGCCACACACCGCCGCCGGGTAGCCAAAAATCAGGCATTTCGGTCTGCCAACCGTCAACCAACTTTTGACGGAAAATACCAAGCTCATAGCGGATACAATAACCCATTGCTGGATAACTGCCTGTTGAAAGTCCATCAAGGAAGCAGGCCGCAAGACGACCAAGACCACCGTTTCCAAGACCCGCATCAGGCTCAAAATCATAAAGTTTATCAAGTTTAACCTTGAATTTAGCAAGTGCTTTTGACATTGTTTCAGTAAGCTCTAAATTATAAAGGTTGTTTTTAAGGGAACGTCCCATAAGGAATTCCATACTCATATAATATACGGTTTTAGCCTCTTGCTCATTGGTGGCTTTTTTAAATTGTGCGCGGCGTTCGTTCATAATTTCAAGCAATGTTAAAACGCATGCCTTGTAAAAAAGCTCATCAGAAGCAAGTTCGGGTGTAACTCCGAAATTATGTGACAACTTCTTTTCAATCATAGAAGCCAAGGTGTTCGCGGTGTAATTAGCCATTATAATCTCTCCAAATATCAAAATATACAATACAATTTTATTATCTGCTTATTATAATACAATATTCAGAAGGTTTTTTCAAGTATTATCTATTACTATAAATTGACATATTTTTGTGCAAATCAAACAAAAAGATATTTTTTAATACTGAAAAAAAGAAAATTTTCGGCAAATAATACAATTTTCATTGATTTTATAAAACAATAGCCTTTTGAAATTAATCAAAAGGCGTTTTTAATATAATTTAAAGAATATTTAATTTTTTTGTCTATTGATTGTTCCGTAAAAACCTCTGCAACATCAAAACGCGGTTGCAGTGAACAATCGGTTTTCATCATATAGTCCTGCGCGGTATAAATAATACGTTGCTTTTTAAATCCGTCAACCGCCTCCATAGGAGAGATGAGGCTGTTTTTCTTTCTGGTTTTAACCTCAACAAAAACGATGTATTCATCCTTTTCGGCAATTATATCAATTTCACCGTATCTGCATTGATAGTTACGTTTTACAATTTTATAACCCGATTTTCTGAGAAATGCGGCAACGCGTGTTTCACCATTTCTGCCTGTTTCGCCTATATTCATTTTTTATCACCTAAAAGTTTTTTCAAAAATGATAGACGATGAATAGGGCATGGGCCGTGCTTTAAAATAAGCTCGGTGTGTTCTTTTGTTCCATAGCCTTTATGCTTTTTAAAATTATACTCGGGGTACTGTGTATCATATTCCATAAGCAAACGGTCACGTGTAACCTTTGCTAGTATAGATGCCGCCGCAATGCTTGCTGATTTGGCATCACCCTTAATAACGGTTTCGCAAGGTATATTAATGCCCTTAGGGGCTTTGTTGCCGTCTATCAAAGCATAGTCGGGTTTTATTTCAAGACCGTCGATACTACGATTCATAGCAAGGAATGTAGCCTCTAAAATATTAAGAGTTTCTATTTCCTCGAGCGTTCCGAAAGCAATAGAATATGCTATTGCTTTTTCACAGATAACATCGTATAAAAGTTCTCGTTTCTTTTCACTTATTTTTTTAGAATCGTTAAGTCCTTCGATTATGGTATCGGTAGGTAATATTACTGCCGCCGCGCAAACAGGGCCTGCAAGCGGGCCACGACCTGCCTCATCAACGCCGCAAACCAGTTTATATCCTCTCTCAAAAGCGGATTTTTCGATTTCGAAATCAGGCATTATTTTTCACCCTTTCAAGTGAGATAAATCCTATTTTGCAGTTTCGGTATTCTTCGAGTAGCATATTAGCGGCTCTTTCGGTATCGGTTTCACCGCCGCGAATAACCATTCCGCGTTTTTTACCTATAAGGGATAATAAATCATAAGAATCAAGTGTGAAATCAAGCTCGCCATACCTGTTTTCAAGCAATTCGGGGTATGATTCTGATAAACATTCAAGTAACCTCATAGCAAGTAATTCTACATCTAAAATTCTGTCTTTCACAGCGCCTGTAAAGGCTAAATGTTCCCCAACTGTTTGGTCTTCAAACTTTGGCCACAATACACCGGGGGTATCGAGAAGCTCTAACTGCTTATCAATAGTAAACCATTGATTACCTCGTGTTACACCGGGGCGGTTTTCAACCTTTGCCTTGCCACCACCTGCTATACGGTTTATAAAAGAAGACTTTCCAACGTTTGGTATGCCCACAACCATTACACGAAGAGGTTTGCCCACCATACCTTTTTTTGCATAAGCCTCTAATTTATCTGCCAAAACTGATTTAACAGTGGTTTTAAATGAACTAAGACCTTTTCCGGATTTACAGTCGATACCTATAGCGGTAATGCCCTGAGTTTTATAGAATTTTATCCATTCCTCAGTAACAGCGCTGTCCGCCATATCGCATTTATTAAGAAGAATTATATGGGGCTTATTTTCAATAAGTTCTTTAATTTCAGGGTTTCGGCTTGAAAGCGGTATTCTCGCATCAACAACCTCTGCCACCGCGTCTATCAAAGGTAAAATCTCCTTGATTTTGCGGCGGGTTTTTGCCATATGGCCCGGAAACCACTGTACTGACTGTTTCTGACTGTCTGCCATAAGTAATTCCTCCTTATCAAAGATTAAAAGGGCTGCTACGAAGTAAATCAGCCCTGTAAATTCAGTTTACTTTCCATTCGGAAATGGGATAAGGTTTAACAACTTTTTCACCCATATAGTTTTCAGTAACAGAAAACAGCTTAAGCTTCACTTCACCGAGAATATAGTTTACATCGATAAAACC
>JAFYNC010000095.1 GCA_017549905.1 Clostridia bacterium
CCATACGCGTCTGCCAGTTCCGCCACAGGTGCTTATCATTATTAAATTGTTTTGTGGCAGCCGCGTTTCGCGTGACTCTTGCGGTGCCCGAAAAATTTCAAGCACCTTCACTGCTCTTATTTTTCGACCGCTGCGCCTTTTGAACTCTCGCTGCTTCACCCACAGGGTGCGCTCGGCTCAAAACTGCCAGTTCCGCCACAGGTGCTTATCATTATTAAATTGTTTCGTGGCAGCCGCGTTTCGCGTGACTCTTGCGGTGCCAATACATTTAAAAAATATTATACCATAATTATTACCAAAGTCAAGAGAGAACAAATATAAATGTTCGCCTGTTTTATGTAATTTTATTTAAAAAGCAGCTGAGCTAAACTCAACTGCTTTTGTATTTAAGACAACCCAAAGCTAACGCTTAAGGCTTTATCTACCATAACCATTGAATTGCCGTCTAAACTGCCCATTCGCTCTTTAAGGCGTTGTTTATCTATTGTTCTTACCTGTTCTAACAAAACAATCGAATCCTTAGCAAGTCCGCAATCATTGGCTTCTACCGAAATATGTGTAGGCAATTTTGTTTTATCGCGTTGACTTGTGATTGCCGCCGCGATTACGGTGGGACTGTATTTATTACCAACATCATTTTGAATTATAAGTACAGGTCTGATACCGCCTTGCTCAGAGCCTACAACGGGACTTAAATCGGCATAATATATTTCTCCGCGTTTTATATTCATTACTCTTTCACACTCTCGTAAAATTTGTTCTGATTATATTCTTGCCGCACAATATAGAATTTAATCATGAAATTTTCTTTTCTTTATATAATATGAAGAAAAGACAAGAGTTGTGAAACAGTTAAAAGCTTGGTATATATTTTGTATCTGCGCTTCTATGTTCTTGGGTATAAACATTTCTAAAATCGAAACTGCTTATATAATCTACAACCTTTTGGTATTCGCGTTTTGTAACCTTTCGGTTAATAATAGGCATTTCAAGTGCTTCACCAAAAGGCACATACTGACTCATAATGCTAAAAAATGCATTTTTCGCATTTTCTCTTACATAATCGAAAACTGCCATTGCCTCGCGTGTACCTTGCGGCAATAAAAGATGCCTTATTATTACACCCTTTTGCATAATACCGTTTTCTATTATACAGCAAGGTTGTTGGCGCAAAGCCTCAGCAATAGCCTGTTTTGCGAAGATAGGATAATTAGAAGCGTTAGAATATTTATCTGCTCTGTCTTCCGATATATATTTAAAATCAAGCAAAAAAATATCTATATATCCCTCTAAAAGCTTTAATGCCGATGGTAAATCATAACCGCTTGAATTATAAACTATAGGTATGCTCGGTTTATAAATATCAAGTGCCTTTTTAATAGCCATAATATAATGACTCGGAGTTACAATATTAATATTGTGAGCACCCTTTTGCTCTAATTCCTTGAAAATTTCTGCTAATCTTTCATAACTCACAGTATTACCCAATTCATTATGCGAAACATCATAATTCTGGCAATACACGCAAGAAAGCGAACAACCGCTAAAAAACACTGTGCCAGAGCCGTTTTTACCGCTTATACACGGCTCTTCCCAAAAATGCAAATCAGCCCTTGCCACACGAGGTAGCAAAGGCATTTTACAGTATCCGTTTAAATTTTCATTCTCGGTTCTCAGCGACCGACACTGCCTTGGGCACAGATTGCATATCATTATTTTTCTTCTTTCGGGATTTATATTCACAAACCTTATGTTTTACCTGTAAATCATCATAAGTCTTTTTAAATGCTACTCTGCCATTAAATTTAAAATCACACACAGTGCATTTAAAATCTGCAACAAACCAACGGTTGCGATACTTAAACGGACGCATACGCTCGGTTTTGCTACCGCATTTAGGACAGGTGAATTTAAGCTCGTTTCGGTTGATATTGCTATCATTAATATCAGATATAGGATATGCTTTAAACCTTAATCTATCGTAAAAATCAGGCAAGGTGGTATCCTTTACCATAGAATCAAACTTTTGTTTTTCATAACAGGCTTTAAGCATAAGTGCGCAAGCCTTGCAATCATCAAGCGCGGTGTGCAAATCAAAATTATCAGTACTAATATCTAAAAGCTCTGCCGCGCCCTCTAATGAGATTTGATTTTTATTCTCATATCCGTTTTCGCGAAGCTTACCCTGAACTAACTTTTGAAGGTCTAAATAACCCTTTATTAAAAACTTAGGGCCTTTCTTTAAAAATAGGTCTTGGTTTTCAATTATTGTGTAAAGGTCAGAATTGCTCCAGGTCATTGTAACCTCGGCATTTTTGCAAAATTCATTATATCTTTCAACTGCTTCTACAAACGGTATTCCCGCGCGCATTTTTTCGCTTGTAATACCCGTAAGCTTTGCAAATCTACCCGACACTTTAGTAGTTATTTGTGAGCATATTGTTTCGCTAAATGTATCAATAACGTCAAGATTTTCATTAAGCTTTACTGCGCCAATCTGCAAAATATGGTTGACAAACCTTTTTTCAGGCTTGTAGAAAATACTGTCCCACTCTAAATCAAGAATAATATATTCCATTATTTCTTTCTCGACTCCGCTTTCATTCTTTCTTCCTTATTAAGTATCTTTTTGCGAAGTCTGATATTATTGGGCGTAATTTCAACAAGCTCATCGCTCTTAATAAACTCGAGTGACTGCTCAAGACTAAGCTTAGAGGGAGGCACTAAGCGCAACGCATCATCCGAGCCTGATGCTCTTGTATTGGTCATCTGTTTTTTCTTGCAAACATTGCAAACAATATCATCATTTTTCGGATTTTCACCCACAATCATACCCTCGTAAACGGGAGTTCCGGGACCTATAAATAAACGGCCTCTGCTTTGAGTGTTAAAAAGACCATAGCCCGTAGCTTCGCCCTGCTCGTGTACAATAATTGAGCCTGTTGAACGTTGGTCAATGTCACCCTTATATTCCTCATAACCATTAAACACGTGGTTCATAATACCGTTACCGTTTGTATCTGTCATAAACTGTGAACGGTAGCCAAGAAGACCACGGGCAGGAATTAAAAATTCAAGATGTGATGTGCCGCCATCTCTTGTACCCATATTTTTGATTTCTGCTTTGCGGTTACCAAGTCTTTCCATAACCGCGCCAACATATTCCTCAGGTACCTCTATCATAAGAAGTTCAATAGGCTCTAACAGATTACCGTTTTCATCTCTTTTATAGATAACCTCGGGCGGTGACACCTGAAATTCATAACCCTGACGGCGCATAGTTTCAATAAGAATTGATAAATGAAGTTCTCCTCTTCCCGACACCTTGAATGTATCAGCAGAATCAGTTTCTTCAACTCTAAGGCTAACATTAGTCATAACCTCTTTAAATAAGCGGTCACGAAGATTACGAGAGGTTACGAATTTACCATCCTTACCCGCAAACGGAGAGTTATTAACCATAAAGTTCATAGAAAGTGTAGGCTCATCTATTTTTACAAATGGCAACGGCTCGATATTATCAACAGCGCATGCGGTTTCACCTATTTCAAGTTCGCTAATACCAGAAACCTGAATTATATCGCCCACAGTTGCTGTTTCGGCCTCTACCCTCTTAAGTCCCCTATACATAAACAACTTTGCAATTTTCACATTAGAGGAAGTACCGTCTTTATGGCAGAGAGCTACAGTTTGTCCAACCTTTACACTGCCGCGGATTACTCTTCCAACACCAATTCTGCCAAGGTAATCGTCATACTCAATATTAGTGAAAAGAATTTGTAAAGGACCTTCAGTATCGCCCTCGGGCGCATCTATTTCCTTTATAATTGCATCAAACAACGGCTTCATATCCTCACCCGCAACATCGGGAGAATAGGTTGCATATCCATCCCTGCCACTTGCAAAGATAACAGGAAATTCAATTTGGTCTTCGTCTGCGCCAAGCTCAATAAACAAATCTAAAACCTCGTCTACCACCTCGTGAGGTCTTGCCATAGGTCTATCAATTTTATTTACAACAACAACTGCTTTTTTACCAAGGGCTAAAGCCTTTTTTAGCACAAATCGAGTCTGAGGCATACAACCCTCAAATGCATCAACAAGCAATAAAACACCGTCAACCATTTGAAGAATTCGCTCAACCTCACCACCGAAATCGGCATGTCCCGGTGTATCAACAATATTAATTTTAATATCGCCATACATAACACTTGTATTTTTAGAAAGAATTGTAATTCCTCTTTCTCTTTCAAGGTCGTTAGAGTCCATTACTCTTTCGTCTACATTTTCATTAGCTCTAAAAGTTCCGCTTTGTTTTAAAAGCTGGTCAACTAATGTAGTTTTTCCATGGTCAACGTGAGCAATAATTGCAATATTTCTTAAATTTTCTATTTTTCCCATATAAAAACTTCCCTTAAAATTATTCCACAACAAGCTCTTTTATAGAGCGAAGCTGATAATCAACATTTTTTAGTAATTCAGGTTTTTTAAGCGCCACAGCCGCTCCCTTTACAACGCTATATGCAGGGTCAGGCAATTTATGAACGGGTATTTGCAAATAATCGGATATTTTTTTATCCATTCCGTAAAGCATAGAGCCACCGCCCGCAAGATATAGTCCGTCCTCTATAATATCTGCTACAAGGTCGGGATCAGTGTTTTGCAATACTTTTCGAATAGCATCGCAAATAGAATCTACCGCATCTATAATTGCCTCATAAACCTCACCGGTTGTTATTTCAAAACTTTCGGGAAGTCCTGTAAACACATTTCTTCCCTTAGCTACCATAGCAATTTCCAAATCTCTTTCAACTGCAGAGCCAACCTTAATTTTTATAGCCTCGGCAGTTAAAGGACCTATTTCAATGTTATATTCTTTTCTGATGTATTTAGTAATATTTGCATCAAAATCAAGCGAAGCGGTTTTAAAGGACTCACAAGCCGCAATACCACCTAAAGAAATAACTGCAATATCGGTAGTTCCTGCGCCTATATCTACTATAAGTGTTCCGTGAGGAGTTTCAAAATCAAGACCTAAACCAAAGGCAATAGCCAAAGGACTTTCTATTACCGAAATATTTCTGCCACCCGCAGATTCAACCGCATTTGCGAGTGAGTGGTGCTGAAGTTCGGTAAGCCCCGGTGGCAGCGTTGCCATTATACGAGGTCTTAAAATCTTATTTCCAAAAGCCTGTTCCATATAATTTTTTATCATATTCTCTGCTATATCATAATCAGCAATTACACCGCGTTCTATTGGTGATATACAGCAAAGACTGTCAGGCGTACGCCCCAATGTCTGTTTTGCCTTTTCCCCAAAATATATTGGCTCGTATGTTTCGCTGTCAACAGTTACAATATTAGGTAATTCAAGCACAACCTTTGAACTTGAAAATATTACCGTTTTTGATGTTCCTAAATCAATTCCTATTTCTGTTGCCATCTTTTTTTCCTTTCTTCCGAGTTATTAATCCTGTAACACAATAAACCTTATCGGCGCCGCTTGACAATAGCACCTTTGCACACTCGCTTAAAGTGGCGCCTGTTGTCTTTATATCATCCACTAAAAGCACAGTTTGTCCATTCAAACGGGCGTTAGTATCAAACACATCTTTAACATTTACCTTGCGCTCTTTTAACGATAATTTATGTTGAGAACGCTTTTTATTTTTGCAGTAAAGCAAATTCTTATAAAAAGGCAAATTTAAAATTTCTGCTATCTGCTCCCCTAAAAGTGCGCTTTGGTTATATCCACGTTTGTTTTGGGCAAAATAAGTCATTGGAACACAGCAAACCATATCAAAATTAATATCACTGTAATACTGTTTAACGGCAAGTGCCATTCTTTCAGCAAAAAATTTAACTGCGCCCAAATTACCTCTGAATTTAAAGGAATACATAGCATCCTTTGCCGAAGTATCCTTATAAAAAGGTGCAACCACACCGTCAAAACTATAAACATCATATTTGCACATACAGTTCTTTTTAGGTAAACCGCATTTTAGGCAAAGTTTGTCCCTTGCGCACTGCTCAAGCATACAATAGCAATAATCACACAAAAATTCATTTTGGTCTATTATTTCTCCGCAAGAAACACAAGTATTAGGAAAAAATGCAGAAATCAAAGACTTGAACATTAAAAAGCACCCTTTTGAAGATAGGTTTTAAGCATTGTATATCTAAGTGTTTTGCGGTCATTTAATGCCATTTCGTCCCATATACACTCACTTCCGACAAGTATAAGCATCTTTTTAGCTCTGGTCACCGCAGTATACAAAAGATTTCTATATTTAAGCTTTTGCGGCACATCAAAAAGAGGTATTATTACATAATCATATTCACTACCCTGAGATTTATGAACAGTCACTGCATAAGCCAACTCTATCTGTCCTAAATCCTCTGAAAAATATGTAACCACCTTATCCTCAAAACGCGCCTTTAATATACCCGCTCTTGTATCAATATCTATTATATAACCTACATCCCCATTAAAAACGCCTGTACCGTATTC
>JAFYNC010000096.1 GCA_017549905.1 Clostridia bacterium
CTAAACCGTATTCCTCAATCTGCTCTTTACCATCAAGTCCTAAAAGTTTTTCAACCTCAAGCTCAACAGGAAGTCCATGTGTATCCCAACCCGCTTTTCTGGGAACCATACAGCCCTTCATTGTGCGGTAACGGGGAATCATATCCTTAATTACACGGGTTAGCACGTGGCCAATGTGAGGTTTGCCGTTAGCGGTTGGCGGACCATCATAAAACACATAAGGCTCGCCCTTTGCGCGCTGTTCAATACTTTTTTCAAAAATCTTGGAATCTGACCAAAATTTTTCTATTTTCTTTTCTTCTTCAACGAAATTAAGGTTAGGTGAAATGCTGTTATACACTTCATTATCTCCTTTCAATAAAACAGATAAAAAGCACCTTGCCCAGCAAGGCGCTTTTAAAAAAATTACTAAATAATTAATCTTTTGCGGTAGGAATCTGCTGCTTAAGAGCTGCTCTTGTTTTGCGAACTTCGCCTAAATTAGCAGTAAGTCCTTCATCTGCTCTGCGCATAATATCATCAACAAAATCCTGAGCTGCCTTTCTCATCTCACGACTCTTGCCCTGAGCGGTAGCAATAATTTCAGCAGCCTTTGCCTGAGAAAGCTTTACTATTTCTTCCTGTGCTACCATAGCCTTTGCTTTTTCTTCAGCGTTTCTGATTATACCGTCAGCCTCACGCTTAGCATTAGTAATAATGTCAGCGCGGTCAGCAACAATACCCTTTGCCTGCTTGATTTCTGCAGGGATATTAAGACGAATATCATCTACCACTGCACGAAGCTTTTCAATATCTACAACGGTTTTTTTGCCGGGGATTTTAATGCCGCTGTCAAGCACCTCGTCAAACTGTTCCAATAATTCATCAAGTGTCATTTTTTCTTCCTCCAAAACCTTATTAGGTTATTTTGTAATTCTGTTTATAATATCCTGTCTTATAACCGCGGGAACAAAGCTTTCAATCTCTCCGCCCATTAAAGCTATTTGCTTAACCATACTTGAGCTAAGATACATATTTTCTGCTGCCGTTGTTAAAAACAGGGTTTCAACATTTGGATTTAACTTCTTATTTGTAAGCGCCATTTGAAATTCATACTCAAAGTCGGACATAGCGCGAAGTCCCTTTATAATAGCTGTAGCGCCCTTTTGCGCCGCATAATCAGCCAATAATCCGCCGAACTTATCTACCTCTACATTTTCTAAATTAGGTATGCATTTCTTTATCATTTCTACCCTTTCATCAGGTGTAAAGGAGCAATTTTTAGACGAATTATCCGCCACAACCACTATTACCTTGTGAAACATTTTTGAAGCTCTGGTAATAATATCAAGGTGGCCGTAAGTTACAGGGTCAAAGGAACCGGGACAAATTGCAATTACAGAATTTTTCATCACTCAATTCCCCTTTCTGTAAACCGTAACATTAACCTTGCCGTAACGATAGGTTTTAAAAATAGAAAAACCGCCAATGCTTTCTTCAAGTATTACCTCAGGCGGATGTTCACAAACTATCATACCGTAATCACTCATAAGGGGTAAAACTGCCTTAATCGCGGGCATTAAAAGACCTTCATTATACGGTGGGTCTAAAAATGCGATATCAAACACATCTCTCGACATAGCACAAAAAGCCGCATAATCCGTATGAATAACTCTTGCCCTGTCAGAAAAACCGCAAGAATCAATATTGGTCTTAGCAATTCTAACAGACACAGCAGATGAGTCCACCAAAACTGCGCTTTCTGCCCCACGGCTTAAAGCTTCCACACTAAGCTGACCCGAACCTGCAAATAAATCAAGAATCCGTCTGCCCTCAATATCAAACTGCAAGGCACTGAAAAGACCTTCCTTAACCTTATCAGGCGTAGGTCTTACATCCTTACCTTCAGGCGTTACAAGGCGCTTGCCCTTTGCAGAACCGGTTATAACTCGCATTAACATCACCAAAATATATAGTTATAGTACCTATCACATTATCCCACTAAACCATACTGTTTGTCAATAGTTTTTTTGAAAAAGCAAAAGTTTTTCTTTTAAATTATTAAATATTAGTATATAATTACTTTGGCGAGGTGAAAAAATGACAGAGGTATATTTTTTTTATGATGAAACCCAAAATACCGAAGAGCAAGAATTATCTTTTCTGGCTCACAGGTTTGTGAACTTAAAAGCGGGTGCAAACCTCACAACTTTAAAAACCGAAAACGGCAAACCTTATTTTAAGGAATTGCCCGATTTTCATTTCAATATATCCCACACTAAAGGCGCATTAGCAATAGCTTTTTCTGACTATCCAGTCGGTGTGGATACCGAAAGACTTAAAAACCCCGACCTTAGAGTAGCAAAACGCTTTTTCACCAAGGAAGAAAACGAATATATAAACCATGACCCCGAACATCACTTTTTTGAAATATGGACTAAAAAAGAAGCATATATCAAGAAAAACGGCCTTTCACTTAAAAATTTATCCTCTGCAAAAGTAGAGGGAGTTAGAACATTTTTTGTGGAAAATTATGCAATATCGGTGTGTTGCGAAGACATAAATGACATTACACTACATACTAAAAGTCTTGATGATTTGAGGAAATTTCTTGAAAATTAGGCATAATTGTGATATACTGCTTAAGTTATCTATCAAAAGCATTCACAAAGGAGTATTTTTGTGGCAGATTTAAGAAAAGAAATTGAAAGACGCAGAACATTTGCGATTATATCTCACCCTGACGCCGGTAAAACAACACTTACCGAAAAGTTCCTTTTATACGGCGGCGCTATACAAACTGCAGGTTCGGTTAAAGGCAAGGCTACTGCAAAACACGCAGTAAGTGACTGGATGGACCTTGAAAAGCAAAGAGGTATTTCTATTACCTCTTCTGTTATGCAGTTTGAATATGATGGGTATTGCATAAATATTCTTGATACACCAGGACACCAAGACTTCTCTGAAGACACATACCGCACACTTATGGCGGCTGACAGCGTTGTAATGGTTATTGACGCCGCTAAAGGTATAGAGGCTCAGACACGTAAGCTATTCAGAGTTGTAGCGCGCAGAAATATACCTATTTTCACATTTATTAATAAGCTTGACCGCGAAGCTCGCGACCCGTTTGAGTTGTTAGACGAGCTTGAAAAAGAATTCGGTATCGGCACATATCCTGTAAATTGGCCTATTGGATGCGGTGTTTCATTTAAGGGTGTGTTTGACCGCGACAAAAGAGAAATTTTAACCTTTAACGAATTCCACAGAGGACAGGACAGAATAAAGCCTATTTCCTGCGATATAACCGACACCGCAAAGTTAGACGAGCTGATCGGTGAATATCAACGTGCAGAGCTCGTTGACCAGATAGAACTTTTGGACGGCGCAAGTTTTGAATTCGACTTAGAAAAGGTTAGAAACGGCAAACTCTCCCCTGTTTTCTTTGGCTCTGCTCTTACAAACTTCGGAATTGAGCCTTTTCTTGAAAATTTCCTTAAAATGACCACCCACCCGTTAGCAAGAAAATCAGGTGACACCGAGGTTTCACCTTTTGATGAAGAATTTTCAGCATTTGCCTTTAAAATTCAGGCTAATATGAATAAAAACCATCGTGACAGAATAACATTTTTTAGAATTTGCTCAGGCAAATTTGAGCGAGGCGCAGATTATTTCCACGTTCAAGCGGGTAAAAATGTTCGCTTATCTCAACCGCAACAAATGATGGCGGAAGAACGTCAGGTTATAAACGAAGCCTATGCGGGTGATATTATCGGTGTTTTTGACCCAGGTATTTATTCTATAGGTGACACTGTATGTTCGCAAAAAAGAAAGGTGCAGTTTGAGGGTATACCAACCTTTGCGCCCGAGCATTTTACTCTTATTGAGCAAAAGGACTCTTTAAAGCGTAAGCAATTCGTTAAGGGGGTTGAGCAGATAGCTCAAGAGGGTGCTATTCAGATTTTCCACGAGCCAAACTCAGGTATGGAACGTGTAATAGTTGGCGTTGTTGGTGTTCTTCAGTTTGAGGTATTGGAATACCGCCTTAAAAACGAATATAACGTTGATGTTATAAGAAATGATCTTCCCTATCAGTATATAAGATGGGTTAAAAATAAAGGCATTGATATAAAGAAATTAAATCTCACATCAGATACGAAATGGGTTCAAGACTTTAAGGGCAATGATCTTCTAATATTCACAAGCGAATGGAACATAAACTGGGCGCTTGAGCGTAACGAAGGCTTAATTCTTGAAGATTTTAGCAAAGACTAAAGGAGTTTTTATGAAAAATTATA
>JAFYNC010000097.1 GCA_017549905.1 Clostridia bacterium
GTGTATATTAGATGTATAAAAAAGCATTAAATGTTGTTTTTTTAATTTTAATATTGGTAGTTACAGGGGCATTAGTGTTTTCTTGCTTTACTATACATAATAAAAATAAAAAAATCGAACAAAATGATTTGAAAATCTCTGAAAATAAAGAACTTATCAGCAATTATAGCGAGTCTAAAGAAAAACTTGAACAAGAAATAGCGGATAAAGATTCAAAGCTTAAAGAAACTCAGTCGCAACTTGAAGCCGAAAAAAAAGAAAAAGACCGATTGGCAAGTGAAAATGCAAATTTGAAAACAACTATAGAGATGTTAAAGAAGCAAAACAGCAATACAAATAAGATTTGCTATCTCACCTTTGATGATGGACCTTCCGATAATACTTTAAAGGTTTTAGATGTCTTAAAAAGATACAATGTTAAGGCAACATTTTTTGTGATTAAAAATTCAAAGGCAGAGTACATTAAGAAAATATCTGAGCAAGGTCATACGGTTGGGTTGCATACCGCAACTCACAGTTATCCTCTTATTTACAGCAGCGAAGAGGCATATTATAATGATTTAAATGCCATCTCGGCTGTAGTTGAAGAGCAAATAGGTATTAAATCAAATGTTATTCGTTTTCCTGGCGGCAGTAGTAACGTAATTAGTAAAAGTTACTGTAATGGGATTATGACAGCCCTTACAAAGTCGGTAAAGGATAACGGATATTTTTATTATGATTGGAATGTTGATTCGGGCGATGCCTCAGGCACAAATGTGAGATATACTGTTATACGTGATAATGTTTTAAGAGGTGCCAGAAATAAAAATTCTATCTGTGTTTTAATGCATGATACATCTGCTAAAAGCACAACAGTACGAGCCTTGCCTGAAATAATTGAGGGTCTAATCGCAATGGGATATAGATTTGAAGCGTTAACAGAATATACTTATAGTTTTGCGCACGAAACATTAAGTAACTGATTTGGAGCAGTGATGATGAATTTAAAAATAAATAAATATTTAATTTATATACTGTCTGCAGCAGTGCTTTGGGGTACGGCGGGTATTTTTGTACGTACGCTCTCTTCAAATGGACTTTATGAAATGCAGATTGTTTTTGCAAGAGCAGCGTTAACAGTCCTAACTCTCTTAATTGTTATTCTGTTTAAAGATAAGAATATTTTAAAGGTTAAATTGAAGGATTTATGGATTTTTGCCGTTACGGGAATTTTCAGCATAATTCTCTTTAATTTTGCTTATTTCAAAACAATGGCGTTATCAACACTTTCGGTTGCGGCAGTGTTATTATATACAGCGCCTTTTTTTGTTATATTTATTTCTTTTTTCTGTTTTAAGGAAAAAATAACCTCTAAAAAATTATTAGCTTGCATAACTGCTTTTTTGGGTTGTTGTTTTGTATCTCGGGTTTTTAGTTCTGCTAATAAAATAAGCGGTGAGGCCTTGTTTTTTGGATTACTTACAGGCTTTGGATACGGACTTTATACCATATTTTCAAGAGTGCTTTTGAAAAAAGGATATAGTTCGCTTACCATAACCTTTTATGTTTTTCTTATGAGCACAATTTTATGTATTCCTTTAATCAATCTGTCGCAGACTGTTTCGGCAATGTGTTCTTCTACTAAGGTAATCATAACCGCGTTGTTAATGGCTGTTTTAAACACAGTTTTGCCATATATTTTTTATACGGCAGGTCTTTGTGGTATAAACCCTTCGGTAGCCACAGTAATAGCAACCGTTGAAACAGTTGCCGCTACATTTGTGGGGGTTGCGGTTTTTAAAGAAAATCTTACTGTTTCGGGGATAATCGGTATAATTTTAATTTTTGCTGCGGCTATTATTTTAAATATGAAATATGTTAATATAAAGGCAAATGCTAAGATAAATTTGATTTTAAGTGTAACAGGCAAACGGGATGATGGGTATCATACCATTGATATGATAATGCAAAATGTTTCCCTTTGTGATTATGTTGCAATAAAGCCTTACAAGTGTATTACGGTTAAAACCTTTAATAAAGAAATTTCAGAGCAAGATAATATTGCATATAAAGCTGCTGCTTTGTTTTTCAAAGAAACAGGTATTTCGGGCGGGGCAAAAATTAAAATAAAAAAGAAAATTCCTTTAGCGGCAGGTCTTGGCGGCGGCAGTGCAGATGCGGCGGCAGTGCTTTTGGGGTTGGATAAGCTTTATGAAACCAAACTTTCGGTAGAGCAATTAGAAAAAATGGCGCTAATCCTTGGCGCAGATGTTCCGTTTTTTATTGAGGGCGGAACAAAAAGAGCAGAGGGAATAGGTGAGAGACTTACACGCTTAAAACCTTTAAGAAAAGGATATTTTCTTTTAGTTAAGGCTGAGAAAAAGCCTTCTACAGCTGAAATGTATAAAAAACTTGATGGTGAGAATCATAGAAAACCTCGGGTTGACGCGGCCGTAACAGCACTCGAAAACGAGGATATTAAACTTTTGGCAGGTCTTATGGATAATTCGTTTACAGCGGTTTGGAATAACAGTAAAACTAAGGAGATGCTAAAGGGTTTAGAGGCTAACTGTGTATCTCTTTCGGGTAGCGGGCCTACTTGGTTTGCTTATTTTACCGATAAGAAAAAAGCAAAGAGAGCTTTAAAGGCAGTAAAACGCCAAAAAATCGAGTGTTATTTAACCACCCCTCAGGATAAAGCAATAATTTTTGAATAATTTTTCAAAAAACAGACAATATTCTTCTTGAAAACGGAAGGAGTAGTCTGTATGAAAAATAAAATATCTTTTAAAATCTTCAATATTTCTTTGTGTTTAGGATTAATATCAGCCATATTTTTATCTTTAGCTTCTTTTGATGCATCTTGCGAGGATTTAAGAGAAAATATTTTGCGATTACATATAATCGCAAATTCTGATTCCAATGAGGACCAGAGTCTTAAACTTAAAATAAGAGATGAAATTTTAAATAGAAGTGAAGATTTGTTTGAAAATGCTACCGATATAGAAACTGCTATAAATATTGCAACAGATAAAACTCAAGAATTTTGCGATATTGCAAATGAGGTAATAAGAGAAAACGGTTATTCTTATTCGGTAACGGCGCAGATAGGTGACAGCTATTTTGAAACAAGAGAATATGAAGATTTCACTTTGCCTGCAGGTTTTTATAAATCATTAATTATTAAGGTTGGCAAGGCAGAAGGTAAAAATTGGTGGTGCGTAATTTTTCCCGAAATATGCTTGCCTGCAGCGGCAAAAGGTGATTTAACCGATACTGTAAACCAAAGCAGCGCAAAAATTGCAAAAGAAAATGATCGCTATGTTATGCGCTTTAAAGCCATAGAAATCTACGAGAGTATAAAAAAATTAATAAAATAGAAAAAAATACTTGCAATTTAGTGTGAGTTGTGGTATCATCTATACGTTAACGAATTAGAAAGGGGTGACAATGATGAAGGAAGGTATTCATCCGCAGTATGAAAAGGTAACCGTTAAGTGCGCTTGCGGTGCGGAGTTCGAGACACGCTCTACAAAAAAGGATATCCGTTTGGATATTTGTTCTAAATGTCATCCGTTTTTTACAGGTAAGCAGAAGTTGGTAGACACCGGCGGACGTGTTGACAGATTTAAAAAGCGTTTCAATATGGGCGAATAAAACCTTTATCCGCAGTCGCTTTATAGGCGACTGCGATTTTTTTTAAACTGAGGTGCAAAATGAGTCGTTATTTAACCGTAATGGAAGAATCTACAGCAGAATATGTTGAAAAAAGGTCTCGGTTTATTGCAACACTCAGACATTGCGAAACCGAGGGCGAGGCAGTAGCTTTTATAGAAGAAATGCGTTCAAAATATTGGGATGCAAGGCATAATGTTTTTGCCTATTCAGTAGCAAAAGGTACTCTTTGCAGATTTTCTGACGATGGCGAGCCTCATGGTACCGCAGGTAAGCCTATACTTGATGTTATTAACGGCAATGAAATTACCAATGTGGCAATAGTTGTTACCCGTTATTTTGGCGGTGTATTATTAGGCACAGGCGGTTTGGTAAGGGCATATTCCACATCTTCAAGAGATGCTGTTTTAAATGCAAAAATTGTAGAAATGATACCTTGTACAAGGTTTTATATATTATGTGATTATCAAGACCATCAAAAGCTTGTTTATTTAATTGAGGGTGAAAATGGTGTAATTGAAAACACCGAGTTTACAGATAAGGTAAAGGTTTCGTTTGTATTTAAGGATGAGGAATGCCAAGGCTTTTTAGAAAAACTCACAGAGGTATTTTCTGCGAGACTTGGTGCAGTAGAAACTGAAAAATGCATATTTCCTTATGAAATTTCAAAAAAATTGTAAAAAATAAAGGTATTTTGTGTTGTTTTTCTAATAACATAATTGAAGGGGGTAAGAATATGACTGTAAGAGAGCAAACAGAACATAATGAGAAACTGTTTTTATCCCAAAATGCTATGTTATCAGAAAATAGTATGGGCAGAAAAGTTGACGAAAAGAAATGTGACCTAAGAACTGATTTTCAACGCGACCGCGACAGAATAATTCATAGCAGAGCGTTTAGAAGACTAAAGCATAAAACACAGGTTTTTTTATCACCAGAATCTGATCATTACAGAACACGTCTTACCCATACGTTAGAGGTGTCCCAAATAGCGCGAACTATTGCAAGGGCGCTAAGACTTAACGAGGATTTAACCGAGGCTATAGCCTTAGGCCACGATTTAGGTCACACTCCTTTTGGCCATGCAGGTGAAAGGGCTATTGATAATTTGGTTGATTTTAAATTCACTCATTATGAACAGAGTGTTCGCGTGTGTGAAAAATTGGAAAAGAGTGGTGACGGTCTTAATCTCACTTTTGAGGTGATTGACGGAATTGCCAATCATACAAGCGGTGAATGGGCAAAAACACTTGAGGGTAAAATTGTAAGATATGCTGACAGAATAGCTTATATTAATCACGATATTGATGATGCTGTGCGCGGTGGAGTGATTTCCGAAAACGATATACCGCACGATATTATCGAGGCTTTGGGTAATACAAAAAGTGAAAGAATAAGCAGTCTTGTGAATTCTATTGTTAATAACAGCAACACCGACATAAAAATGGATTGTGAAACTTTGGAATATTATAATAAATTGCACACATTTTTATTCGATGCGGTTTATAGAAATTTTAATGCCAAGTCGGAAGAATCTAAGGTTTTGGGACTTATGGAAGGGCTTTTCAAATATTATCTTGAAAATACAAGCAAAATGCCCGATGAATATATAAAAATATGTGAAACTGAGGGTGTACAAAGGGCGGTAGCCGATTATATTGCGGGTATGACCGACCATTACGCTACAACAGTTTACTCTAATATTTATATTCCTAAGGCTTGGAATATATAAAAATTGAAAGGAGGCGGTTTTAATGGCAATACCTGAGGATATTATAAATGAAATTAAGTTTAGAAACGATATTGAAACTACTATTTCGCAGTATGTAAACTTAAAGCGCAGAGGTAAAAATCTTGTGGGTCTTTGCCCTTTCCATAGTGAAAAAACCCCTTCTTTTACGGTTTATCCCGAATCCTCGTCATTTTATTGTTATGGTTGTCACGTTGGCGGTGATGTTTTTACCTTTACGGGACTTGTAGAAAATCTTGATTATATTGAATCGGTAAAATTGTTGGCTGAGCGGTCAGGTGTCACGCTGCCGCAAGATGGTTATGACGATTCGATGACAAGGGTTAAAAATACTATCCTTGATATTAATAAAGAAACGGCGCGTTTTTTTCATAATTATTTAATGTCACCTGAGGGCAAGTGGGCGCTTGATTATTATTTGTCGAGAGGGTTAACGCTTAGCACCATTAAGCATTTTGGACTTGGCGCCGCGCCTGATAGTTGGGATGCGCTTATTAATCATTTAAAGTCTAAGGGCTTTTCGATAAATGATATGTATACTGCAAATGTTGTTGGCAAAAGTCAAAGAGGCAGTTACTATGACCGCTTTAGAAAACGTTATATGTTCCCGATAATTAATATTAGAGGAAATGTAATTGGCTTTAGCGGACGCGCAGTACCGGGTGAGGAAAAGACGGGCGGTAAATATGTTAACACCTCTGATACACCTGTTTATAAGAAGAGTGAAAACCTTTTTGGAATAAATTTTGCAAAGCTTTCTTGTTCTGAAAGAATTATTCTTGTTGAAGGTAATATGGATGTTATATCTCTTCATCAAGCAGGTTTTACAAATGCGGTAGCACCGCTTGGAACAGCCTTTACAAGTGAGCAAGCAAATCTTATAGCAAGATATACTAAAGAAATAGTGCTCATGATGGATAGTGATACCGCGGGCCACAAGGCTATTAAAAAAGCTTCTCAGTTGCTTGAAAACACAGGTCTTGAAGTTAGAGTTGTTATTATTCCTGACGGCAAAGATCCTGACGAATTCATAAAGAAAAGCGGTCCTGAAAGGTTTAGAGCTTTGCTTGAGGGAGCAGTCAGTGATATTGAATATAAACTTCTTATGGCGGCAGATGGCATTAACCTTGATAGCGATGATGGTAGACTTAGATA
>JAFYNC010000098.1 GCA_017549905.1 Clostridia bacterium
GCAGAGGTTATTCACTGCTTATAACCCCATCGCTTTATCATAAAAGCGGAATTGTTGAGGTAACACACATAATTTAATTCGTAATTAGGAATGCGTAATTAAACCCCGTAAGGATGAGTCCTTACGGGGTTGTTTATTATAGATCTAAAGCGCAGATGTCTTCGTAAGTTTCGCGCTTTACCGCAATATAATCCTTTCCGTCTTTGAGCATAACAACGGGGGGACGCGGCACGCGGTTATAGTTAGAAGCCATTGAATAGTTGTAAGCGCCGGTTGTGAGAACTGCCAAAATTTCATTTCTTTGAGGCTTTGGCAGTTTAACATTTTCTTGAATAAGGTCGCCCGATTCACAGCATCTGCCTGCAATTGTGGCTACAAAGTTCTTTTCATCATTAGCGCGTGAGGCTAAAAGCACAGTATATTCCGATTCGTAAAGTGTATAACGCGGATTGTCGGTCATACCGCCGTCAATAGAAACGTAATTTTTGTAATTACCAATTTCTTTAACACTACCAACAGAATAAAGTGTCATACCCGCATCGGCAACAAGGCTTCTGCCCGGTTCTAAGTGAATAACGGGACATTTCATACCGTTTTTATCGCAAAGACTGTTTAAGGCTTCTGCCACCTCGCGAATTTTATCAGCATAGTTTATAACAGGGTCGGTTTCAACATATCTCACACCAAAGCCGCCGCCAAGGTTTAGCATTTCTGGATAATAACCTGTATCACTCTGAATTTCTTTTATAAATTCGAGCATAATTTCACAGGCGGTAACAAAAGGTGAACTTTCAAAAATCTGTGAGCCTATGTGGCAGTGAAAGCCGATAAAGTCAAGATTTTTACAGTTTAAAATCTTTTCCACTGCTTTTTTTGCCTGACCCGTCGCGATGGCAACGCCGAATTTTGATTCCACAGAGCCGGTGGAGATTTTTTTATGTGTATGAGGGTCAATACCGGGCGAAACTCTTAGCAAAACCTTTTGCTTTTTGCTTTTTTGAGCGGCAATTTCATTAATGGCGTCAATTTCTTGCTCATTGTCGATTACAAAGTAACCCACACCGCAGTCCATAGCAAAATTAATATCGTTATCGGTCTTATTATTTCCGTGGAAGAAAACGCGCTCCATAGGGAATTCGGCTTTAGTTGCGGTATAAATCTCTCCGCCCGATACTACGTCAATGTCAATTCCTTCATCTGCCATTATTCTGTAAAGCCGTTTTAAGGAACAGGCTTTACTTGCAAACTCGGGCACAGAGCCTTTTGGAAAATATTTTTCCATAGCGTTTTTATATGTGCGAATATGCTCACGGATTTTGTTTTCATCCATTAAATAAAGCGGTGTGCCGTATTTTGTCGCCAAGTCTACAGTATCAAAACCCGCAAAGGTAAGATGACCTTTTTGGTTTACTGAAATATTATCGCAAATCATTAAATGTTAATACCTGCTTTCGCCATTTCTGCAAATAAAATTTCTTTATGCGCGGTTTCCATTGGTGTAAGAGGTAATCTTAAATAATCTTCGCAAAAGCCCATTTTTGCCATAGCTGCTTTAACGGGAATAGGATTAACCTCGCTGAAAAGCGCATTTATAAGGGGCAAATATTTAAGTTGCATTTCACATGCGCCTTTAACATCGCCGTTTGCAAACTTTTTACACATAAGTGAAGATTCTTTAGGTAAAACATTAGAAAGAACTGAAATACAACCTTTTCCGCCAAGTGACATAATTGGAACTACTTGGTCGTCGTTACCCGAATAAATATTAATTTCATCACCGCAAAGGGCTGCCATTTCAGCAATTTTTGAAATATTACCGCAAGCCGCTTTAATAGCATTGATGTTTGGATGTTTTGCAAGTTCTGCTACTGTCTTAGGCTCAAGGCTCACGCCTGTTCTTGATGGAACATCATAAAGTATTACAGGAGCAGTAGCAACATCTGCTATTTGAGTAAACAACTTAATAAGTCCGTTTTGAGTAGCTTTATTGTAATATGGGGTTACAACCAAAACAGCGTCAACACCCACTTCACAAGCATACTGTGTAAGTTCAAGAGCATAGGCAGTATCGTTAGAGCCTGTTCCTGCAATAACAGGGACGCGCTTATTTGTTCTTTCAACAGCAAACTTTATTGCCTCTTTATGCTCGGCATCGGTAAGTGTTGAGCCTTCGCCTGTTGTTCCGCAAACAACAAGACCGTCAATCCCCTCATCAATCTGCCAGTCGATAAGTTTGCCGAAAGCATCATAATCAATACCGTTTTCGGTTATAGGTGTAATAAGGGCGGTTGCCATTCCTTCAAAAATTGGTTTTTTCATTTTTCTTCATCCTTTTCTACAATAAAAAATAGCCGATTGCTCGGCTATCAAAAATCAGAAATGCGCATATATACAGTATATGTATAGCTTCCGTTTTGATAGCACTCCGCAAATGCGACAGTAAAGCGGATATTATTCCGAATTACCAAGTCAGATATTTGCCAATATCTGCTTTCGGCGACCGTTCCTTTCACTTTTGGCATTTTTCTGCCGAAATTAGCATCCAAAAGTTACTTTTAACTAATCGCGCCTCTATCTAACCGATAATATATCATTTAATTTCTATTTTGTCAAGCATTAATCTAAAACAACAAAGGGCAAATCCTCGGTTGGAGAATTACTTTCGGCAAAAAAGTATGCATCAAGAATATCGCGCACAACAGTACCTGCCGAATAACCCGAGTTTCCGTGTTCCAAAACAACCGAAATAGCGATTTCGGGATTATCAAAGGGCGCAAACGCCACAAATATACTGTGGTCAACCTTGTTTACCACCTGAGATGTACCTGTTTTACCGCCAACCTTAATCTGATAATCGCCCAGCGCGGCACGTCCCGTACCGTCTTCAGTAACAGATAGCATACCCTGTTTTACAGCATTAAGGTTTTGTTCTTTCATTTCAAGTTTATTTAAAACCTCGGGCGCGAAAGATTTATAGATTTCTGACATATCATAAGAAACAACACTGTTAATAAGACTTGCTTTATAGTGCGTGCCGCCATTAGCAAGTGTTGCAGTGTAATTTGCAAGCTGCAAAGGCGTAAAGGCGTTCATTTGTCCAATAGAAATTTGCAAGGTATCGCCGCCAACACCATCGCTTTTAGGCTCTAAGATAATACCTTTTGCATCGTCAACCTCAACTCCTGTTTTAACGCCAAGACCCACTTGTTTAAAGTAACTTGTAAGGGTTGTGGCGCCAACACGTCTGCCAAGTTCAAAGAAGAAATAGTTACAACTTTTTGAAAGCGCAGATGTAAGGTTCATTGTTTTATGATAATGCATACAGCTTGGTTGGTAATCACTGAATAATTTGTATTTCTGAGCGCAGAAAATAGTTTCACCTATGTTATAATGTCCGTTTTCAAGCGCCGCAATAGCAACAATAGGCTTTATGGTAGAGCCTATTGGATAAACACCTTGAAACGCGCGGTTTGTGAGCGGTTTTGCAGGGTTGTTTTTAAGGCTTTCATATTCCTTATTCATTGTTGCAGAGTCATAGGTCGGATAATTTGCGGCGCAAAGAACATTACCCGAATCTATATCAACAGCAACCGCAGTACCTGCTGTTACACTGCCGCCCTGACTTTGAAGACCTCTGACAGTACGTTCAAGAGAGTCTTGCGCCTTTCTTTGCATAGCCTTATCAAGAGTGAGCATTATTGTTTTACCGGCTATTGGTTCTTTTGTTACTTCTTTTGAAATTATATTTCCTTTTGTATCAAGTCGGTAGGTTATTTCCCCGTCGATACCTCTTAAATATTCTTCACCCCAGGCTTCAATACCGCTTTTTCCTACCTTATCATTGTATGAATAACCCTTTTCCTTATATTCCTCCCAGTCCTCCTTGTAAATCGGACCAACTGAGCCAATAAGGTTTACGGCGAGTGAGGTGTCGGTATATTCTCTAAAAGGAACAACGTCAACCGTAACACCGTCAAGCAAGAAAGATGATTCGGAAATTTTGCGCATAAGCTCGGTTGAAATATCTTCAGCAAAGGTAAACGGATATGAAACCGAAAAATCAGATATAGTCATACTGTATCTTATACCCATAATTTTTCTTTGGTCTGCCCTGCTATAGCCTTCAAGCTCATAACGATTAACCATTTCCTTGAAGCAGTTTTCAGCCGTTGCAAATGATGCAAGCTCTAAGGTTTTTAAAAGCTTTTCGGTGTCACCGTCTTCGGTGAAACTATAAGGTTCATTGGCAGACATAGGCAATTCGTCTATCCAGGGAGCATTATGTTCTGCAAGTAAATTTACAAGGCAAAGAATTACATCATTAAGATTATCCTTAACGTAAGCTTTATTGAAAACAATATTATATCCGTCGCGGTTAATGGCGATTTGTCTGCCAAAGCAGTCAAGAATTTCGCCGCGCGGCGCTTTTAAAACGGCGGTCAGCACAGATGCCGCGCCATCGTTTTTATCGGTATATTTATCTGCGTTTTTAATTTGAAGACTGTAAACCCTCATGCTATATAAAAATATAGCTAAAATAAGGATAACCGACAAAACAGTCAGTTCAGTCTGACTTTTTTTCTTAAAAGGCAAAACCTTTTCCTCCGAAATTATATAAGTTTTTGAAAGAATTTAAAGATATAGTAAAAGGGTAAAACAAACACTGCGGTATAAACAGCGGAAGTGAAACCGTAGTTTATAAGATAGGTCAGGCTTTCTCTTAAAGAACAACCTATAATATAGAAAAATGCCCAATATAAAACAAAGTAAGTAACCGCCGCTAAAAGCGAAATTACAAGCGAGGCTTTGAGATTTTTGTTAAAAATATTGTTTGAAGTAATGCAAACAAAAAGAGATATAAGCATAAGAACTACTGAATTAAAACCATAGGTGCCGCCCGATGTACTGTCAAGAAAAACACCAACTGCAAGACCTGCAAAAGCGCTTTTTGTAGGAGAGGAAAATAAAGCATAGGCAGTAAGTAATGCCAACACAGTAAATGGAGTAGCGTTTTTAATTCTTAAATCAATAGTGCCTATGCTGAAAAAAAGACACACAAACACAAAAAGAATAGCGGTTATTATCTTTATTGCGGTGGATGAATTAAATTTTATCATTTTGAGCCACCTTCGGCATTAAGACCGCCTTTGCCCTCAAAATCGGTTATAACCATAACCTCGCGAATATTCTCAATATCTGCAAAAGGCTCAACCTCAGCATAAATTGAGGTGTTGTAGGTGTCGCTGCCCACAGATTTAATTTCGCCTACCAGAAGTCCCGCGGGGAAAACTCCTTCGCCGGAGGTTACAACATAGTCGCCTATTGCGATATTGCAAGAACGTGAAAGATTAAAAAACTTTGTGCGCATAGAACCTGCCAATTCAATAGTTCCCGAAACAATACCTGAATCATTTGTTCGGTTTCCAAGAGCGCCAAAAGTAATATCAGGACTAAGCACAGTAGCAACCTTTGAGGTGGTAAGACCGACCTCGCTTATGTAGCCAACAAGTCCTGCATTGGTAATAATGGGGTCGTTTGCAGAAACACCGTCAAGCGAACCCTTATTAATTGTAAAGCTTTTATATGGGTCAAGGTTGTCCCTTGCAATTCTGTAAGCCGGCACAAACTTAAAATCAGGATGATTTTCCTTTATTTCAAGATAATTTTTATAAAACTCATTTTCTTTTGTAATTTTCTCATAATCTGCCATCTGTTGTCTTAATTCATTCAGCTCGGCTTCAAGCTCGGTGTTTTCAAGCTGTGTTTTGGTGCCGTCTTTATAAACCGAAACGAAATCGGAAACAGAATTTGAAAGGTGGGTAAATGCCGCCTTAAAGGGCGCAGTAATAGTGCCTATAATGTCAGATTGAGGTGAAATTCTGCTTCCTAAAAGCATACTTAATACCGCAATCGCAATTATAGACAATGTTACCGCAACAATTATTTTAAACTGTTTTGATGAGAAGAAAAAACGCATTTATATTTCACCCTATCTAAAACGTTTACCTCTGCGGAAAACGTAATTATCGAAGCCGCTGTTTGCTTCAAGTCTTTTAGCGGTACCCAAAACAACACAGTCAAGCGGGTTTGCCGCAATTGTTACAGGCATACCTGTTTCTTCCGCTATAAGCTCTGCCAAACCGCGAAGCAATGCACCGCCGCCTGTAAGGGTAATTCCCCTGTCCATAATATCGGCAGAAAGTTCGGGCGGAGTTTTTTCAAGTGTTAAGCGAATAGTATCGATTATTTGAGAAATCGGGTCTGCCATTGCATAACGCACCTCTTCAGAGGTGATTATTACATTTTTAGGAAGACCGTCAACCTGATTTCGTCCCTTAACCTCAACACTTGTTTCATTTTCATAAGGCTTTGCAGAGCCGATTTCAATTTTAATTTGTTCGGCAGTGCGCTCACCGATAAGAAGATTATGCTTACGTCTTATATAGTTGATAATTGCTTCATCAAGGTCATCGCCCGCAATTCTGATAGACTGCGCTGTAACAATATCTCCAAGAGATATAACCGCAACTTCACTTGTGCCGCCACCGATGTCCACAACCATATTGCCTGCCGCATCCCAAACGGGAAGACCTGCACCTACTGCTGCGGCCATTGGTTCTTCAACCAAATCCACATCAGATGCGCCGGCTTGCTTTGCGGCATCATAAACTGCGCGGCTTTCAACCTCGGTTACACCTGCGGGAATACAAATAACCATTCTAACTCTTGAGAAAAAAGAGCCTTTTAGCGCCTCTCTTATAAATCTTTTAAGCATTGCCGCTGTAACATCAAAGTCTGCAATAACGCCGTCCTTCAAAGGTCTTACAGCCACTATGGATCCGGGCGTCCTGCCAATCATTTCCTTAGCCTCGGTACCAACGGCGCGA
>JAFYNC010000099.1 GCA_017549905.1 Clostridia bacterium
ACCACTCAGGCACACCAACAGCCCTCATTTCGTCCTCCATTTTACCCCAGTCTTCTTTAGAAACCTTACCCTTAGCAACAAGTCCTTTACGAACGGTCTCGGTAATCTTGAAGGCAAGACCCTCCTCCATTCCCTGATGGATAAGATATACCATTATATTATCACGCGTACCTATAACCTCTGAAATGGTACAGGTGCCATCGTCAATAAGGTCTTTTGCATTGCCCAAATAAACATCCGTGCCGTGAGAAAGACCCGAAATCTGCAAAAGGTCAGAGAAATTCTTAGGCTTACAGTCCACAAGCATTCCTCTAACAAAGGATGTGCCAAACTCAGGAATACAGAATGTACCTGTTTGCGATTCTATTTCTTCGGGTGTGACACCCAACGCCTCGGTGGAGGTGAACAAACTGTACACCTTGGGGTCGCTCATCGAAACATCGCTTACCTTAATGCCCGAATATTCCTCCAAATACTTATATGTAGTAGGAATAACGTGGCCTAATTCGTCAAGCTTTAAAATTGTATCGTGAATAGAATGGAAATCGAAATGTGTGGTTACAACATCCGAATTAACATCATCTGCAGGATGTTGTACAGGACAGAAATCGTAAATTGTTTTGTCGCGCGGCACTACAATCATACCCGCAGGGTGCTGACCAGTAGTCTGCTTAATCTGAGCCTTTTCAACAAGCTTTGCCAAACGGTTAAGCTCGGCATTGCTAAGGGTTATACCCTTTTTCTCGGCATACGCCTTTGAAAATCCGAAAGCGGTTTTTTCTGCCACAGTAGAAATTGTACCCGCTTTGAATACGTTCTCGCTGCCGAACAACGTTTCTGTATATTTTTGCACCTGAGTTTGAAATTCGTTAGAAAAGTTAAGGTCAATATCAGGCACCTTATCACCCTTAAAGCCCAAGAAGGTTTCAAAGGGTATATCGTGACCGTCGCGGTCAAGCGGAGTATTGCAGTGCGGACAGTTTTTCTCAGGCAAGTCAAAACCTGAGCCTACGCTACCGTCATTAAAAAATTCACTGTGACAACACATAGGACAAACATAGTGAGGGGCTAATGGGTTAACCTCTGAAATGCCTGCCATTGTAGCAACAAAGGAAGAGCCAACCGAACCACGCGAGCCAACGAGATAACCGTTTTCCTCACTATAAGCCACTAACTTCTGAGCGGAAATATACATTATCGAGAAACCGTTGTTTATAATAGCGTTAAGCTCTTTTTCAAGTCTTTTCTCAACTATTTCAGGTACATTTTCGCCGTATTTCTTGTGAGCATTATCCCAACAAATTTTTCTTAGCAACTCATCAGAGCCCTCAATCACAGGCGGATAATTGCCGTCCGGCACCGGAATAACATCGCCGTCCACCATATCGGCTATCATATTAGGATTATCTATTACAAATTCCTTTGCCCTGTCACCAAAATAGCTGAAATCCTCAAGCATTTCGGTTGTGGTTTTAAGATAAAGCGGTGCTTGATTGTCAAAATCGGTAAAGCCTTGACCCGCCATTAAAATTTTGCGGATAATATCATCATTCTTTTTAAGGAAATGAACGTCACCTGTAGCAACTACAGGCTTGCCCAACTTATCAGCTATTTCCACAATCTTGCGGTTGAAATTCTTAATAACCTCATCGCTTGTAACGTGTCTAAAGCGATTGGGAATAACCACGCCTGTTTTTTCGTTCTTTTTATCGGGAAGCATAGATTCCCTTACCATAAACCCGTTATTGCCGAGAGGCTGAATTTCAAGATAATCGTAATATTCCGCTATCTGCAAAAGTTCTTCATCAGATTTACCATCAATAACAGCTGAATATAGTTCGCCCTGTTCACAAGCAGAGCCGATTATAAGTCCTTCGCGCAAGGAATTAAGTTTACTTTTAAGTGTTAGCGGTCTGCCTTTAAAATCCTTTAAATGCGCTTCTGACACCAATTTATAAAGATTTTTAAGTCCCACAAGGTTTTTAACAAGTATAATCTGGTGATATCTCTTTATCTGCTTTGCATTAAGAGAGCTAATATCCTCAGAAATGTCATCAACGAAATATGCCTCAACGCCGTATATAACCTTGAAATCTCCGCCACCTTTGCGAATTTTCTTAACAGCGCCTGCCGCCGCGGGATATGCTTGTACTACGCCGTGATCGGTGATGGCTATTGCCTTATGTCCCCACTTAAACGCTTGATTAATTATATCTCCCGCCGAAGATACCGCATCCTTTGCCGACATATTGGTATGGCAATGAAGCTCAACACGCTTTTGACCTTCATATTCATCTGTTTCGGTATATTTTTGCAAAAGCGCTATTGCCTTTGGCTTTACTATAAACTCTTTTTTGTAATTATCAAATTCATAACTACCGTTTACAAGTATAAATTCACCCGATTTAATAGGCGCTAATTCGCCCATTCTTTTGGGGTCTATAAACATTGAGGCAGTTAGTGAATTGGTATGGTCACTGAAAGAAAAGGTGAAAATATTTGTTTCACCACGTCTTGTATTTATTGTTCGAGTTTCGGTTTCAAAAACCTCACCCCAACAACAAATTTCCAAATCGTCACCCGTAACCTCAATCATAGGCTTTGTATTTGTGTTTATATTTCTTCCGTAAAAAAGCTTTGGATTATCAAGATAAACCATATTATTTTGTGGTTTTTCTGTTCTCTTTTCAAAACTTATTTCAGTTTTGTGCTCTTTTTTAGGGTTGGAAACAGGTTTTTCAGGAACAGTTATTGGCGGCAATTCTATTATATTTTCAAGTTGTCCGCAAAACTGAACCGTTACATCTTTGCTGAAATGTGTGCTGACAGCTTTAATAAACTGCCTGTCCACATTAAGTTCACACAAAGTGTCATATCCACCGTGTTTTAAGGTGATAACCACTGTATTTTCATTTATTTCATACTCCGCCTCAGCAAAATACCCGTTAATAGCGGCATTTTTAAGGCGCAACTCTGTTACAATATCTTCACACGCTTTTGTGCTAAAGGCTTGTGAAGAAAAATTGTATGTAACATCACAGCTTGTAAGCTGCAAACTGTCTTTAAGACTATTTAAAATATTAATCTGTACTTCTCTTTTGATATAGCTCTCAGAGGCAATAGTAATATTTAATTCTCTATCTTCTAAATTAAGATTACATTCTTCTAAAACACTGTTTGAAAGTAAATTTACTATTTCCTCAGAAAAGCAATTTCCAAATATTTCTGCAACAGGCGGTTTCGCCATCTTTTACAACTCCGTTTACATTTTTTCAATTTCTTCTAATAATGCGCCTAACAATTTTTCCTCGGGCAATTTTTTTATTATTTCACCCTTTTTAAAAAGTACACCGCAATTTTTTCCGCCTGCAATTCCAATGTCTGCGGCAGAGGCTTCACCTGGGCCGTTTACAACACAACCCATAATCGCAACCGTTATATCCTTATTAATGTTTTTAAGTTCTTCTTCGGCTTTTTTCGCAATACCAATAAGGTCAATTTCTGTTCTGCCACAGGTTGGGCAAGAAACAATTTTTACACCGCCCTGTCTTAAGTCTATTGCGCGAAGTAGCTTAATTCCCGCTTCAACCTCTTTTACAGGGTCATCTGTAAGCGAAATACGAATGGTGCTTCCGATTCCTCTAAGTAGAAGTCCGCCGATTCCTGCGGCAGACTTAATAACACCCATATTTTCGGTGCCCGCCTCTGTGACGCCTAAATGCAATGGGTATCTGCATTTTTCTGCCGCCAATTCATAAGCCTTATACATAGTACCTGTATTAGACGACTTAAGTGACAGCACTATATCTGTAAAATCAAACTTTTCAAGCAAGGATATGTGATAAAGTCCGCTTTCAACCATAGCCTCAGGTGTAACACTGCCATAACGGGCAAGTATTTCCTTTTCGAGCGAGCCTGAGTTTACACCTATTCTTATTGGAATACCTGCTTTTCTGCATGTGTCGGCTACCGCTTTTACCCTATCGTCCGAGCCGATATTACCCGGATTTATTCGCACCTTATCAACACCTGCTAAAACACTGTCGATAGCCAAGCGATAGTCAAAATGTATATCAGCTACAAGCGGTATTTTTATATTTTTCTTTAAAGCCTCAACTGTTTTTAACGCCTCTTTATCAGGCACAGTAACACGAACAATATCGCAACCTGCCGCCTCTAATTTAAGCGCCTGCTCTACATTCCTCTCTATATCGTGAACAGGAACGCAAAGCATTGACTGCACGCTGACAGGCGCGCCGCCGCCGATATAAAGACTGCCCGCTTTTACCTTTACAGTTTTGTCGTTAGTAAACAGCATAAACGCTTTCTCCCTTTAAAAAATAAGTGTAAATATATCCTTTGCCGCTATAAGCAACATTACTCCTATAAGAATCGCAAAACCTACCGCATGAACCAAAGATTCCCATTTTTGCGGCACGGGTTTTCGCATTATCATTTCAATTAAAATAAATAACAGTCTTCCACCGTCAAGCGCAGGTATGGGCAAAAGATTAAATAATCCCAAATTTATAGTAATAAGCGCCATAAGTGGTAATAAATTTCTTAAATTTTGCCTAGCTGCATCAGCAATAGCAACTGTAACACCTACAGGACCTGAAACTGCGCTAAGCCCGTATTTACCACCAATTAAATCAATAAGGCTTCGCCATATAACCGCGCAGTATGAAACCGCAGTTTTAAAGGTCTGCTCAATAAATGTGCTTGCCGTTCTCTTTATTCCGTAAACCTTGAAATCGAGTGTTAAATAACTAATTCCGCTCTCTTCCTCAGTTTTAAAAGTAACATCTTTAAGTTCTTTTTCTTTGCCGTCGCGCAAAACAGTTATATCAATTTTGCCGTCAGGTATATTGGTGAAAGCGTAGCCTAAATCGTAAAATGTATAGATTCTTCTTCCCTCAACCTTTAAAATTTCATCGTCAACCATAAGACCTGTGCTTTGGCTTATAGCATTTTCTTCAAAGGTTGCCACAGTAGTAGATGTGAAAACCTTTGTTGGCGCTAAAATTACCGCAACAATAATAAGTCCTAATATAAGGTTAAAGGTAGCACCCATTACAACTATAATAAATCTGCGCCAAGGTTTTTTGTTGCAAAAAGCGCGCTCATCTGTGCTGTTTTGGTCCTCACCCTCCATAGCGCAGTAACCGCCAAAGGGAATAAGGTTAAAAGCATAGTTTGTTTCCTTACCTTTAACGGAAAAAAGTTTTGGACCAAAGCCTACGGCAAACTCATTAACTCGCACACCCATTAACTTTGCGGCTATGAAATGCCCGAATTCATGAATTATTATGAGTATTAAAAACAAAAGTATTGCCACTAAATAAGGCCATACATTATTCCAAAGATTTAAAATTGAAATCACTTCCAAAAAATTAATTACCTATCACACACTCTCGTGCTAATCTATCAGCCTCAAATATATCTTCTAATGTGAATTCCTTTTTATTGTTTACTTGACAAAGAGCTTTTTCCACACATTCTGCAATTTGAAGGAATTTAATTTTACCCTCTAAGAAAAGTCTTACCGCTTCTTCGTTAGCACCGTTTACCGCAGTTGGAGCAAGACCGCCCTCATTTATTGCTTTAACACAAAGCGGCAAGCATCTGAAGGTATCGGTATCCGGTTTTTCAAAGGTTAGTGTGCCCACCTTAAACAAATCTAATTTCTCAAAAGCAAATTCACTGCGTTCCGGATAGGTTAGCGCATACTGAATAGGGAGTTTCATATCAGGAGTGCCAAGTTGTGCTATTACTGCACCGTCTGACAATTCAACACCCGAATGAATAATGCTTTGTCTATGAACTAAAACCTCAATTTGAGATGCAGGAAGTCCAAAAAGATGCACCGCTTCAATAACCTCGAGTCCTTTGTTCATAAGGGTTGCCGAGTCTATTGTTATTTTGGCGCCCATTGACCAATTAGGGTGGTTAAGCGCCTCGGCTACTGTTACGTTTTCTAAATCTTTACGTGTTTTATTAAAGAAAGGTCCGCCCGAGGCTGTAAGCAAAATCTTTTTAAGCGAGCCCTCTGGTGCGCCCTGTAACGACTGAAAAATCGCCGAATGCTCACTATCTACAGGCAAAATTTTTACGCCCTTTTCTTTTGCAGCCCTATTTACAAGCTCGCCGCCCGTAACCAAGGTTTCCTTATTTGCAAGAGCTATAGTTTTGCCCGCCTCAATAGCCTTAAGCGTCGGTCTTAATCCCGCAATTCCAACAATAGCGTTAAGAACTATTTCGCCCTTTCCTTGCGCGATTTCACACACACCATCTACACCCGATAAAACCTTTATATCGGTATCGCTAAGCTTAATTTTTAATTCCTTAGCCTTTTGTTCGTCAAAGACCGCAACCGCTAAGGGAGCAAATTCTCTTGCCTGTTTTTCGAGCAAATCAATATTACTACCTGCAGCAAGAGCGGTTACTTTATAACCGTCACGACGGCAGATTTCCAAAGCTTGTGTGCCTATAGAGCCTGTTGAACCTAAAATAATTAAACTTTTCATCATATTAAATTAAATCCTATACTTATAAACATTAACGGAGCTATCATTATTATACTGTCAAGTCGGTCCATAATACCGCCATGACCGGGGATTAAGTTGCCATAGTCCTTTAAATCAACTGAGCGCTTGATAGCAGACGCAAAAAGGTCGCCTATCATACCCAAAATACAGAAAGGTATAGTCATTAACAATAATATAACTGAAAATTTGCCGAATATGAGCGAAATTATAACAGAAAAAACAATGCTTGAAACTATACCGCCAATAGCGCCTTCAACCGTTTTCTTAGGGCTGATATTAGGACAAAGTTTATGCTTTCCGCAAGTGACACCCACAAAATATGCGCCCATATCGCAAACCGAAGAAAAATTAAGCAGTAACAATAAATAATATATTCCGTTTCCTGCTATTATTATTCTGTTAAGGCAGAAAAACGCAATAGAAAATGCTATCGGCAAACCGTAAACTGCACAAATTTTTGATAAATCAAAGTCTTTATGATTTTTAAGAATCATAACAACTGCATAAATACAGTAAAGCACACAAACAGTAAATAATCCTGAAATCCACTGTATACCGAATTCGCCTGTAAACACACATAATACCGCAAAAACCGCTGCGCCTATGACTGTTGCCTTATCCTTTATTCCAACCGCATTATGCAAAAGTTCATAAACCGCACCTGCAGCCAACAAACCAACCGCAAGTGTTATAAAAACACTGCTAATTAAAAATCCCAAAACTAACACAGCCGCCACTATTGCGCCCATTATAATTCCTGAAATAATGCGAGTTTTCATTTTCAAACTCCTCCAAACCTTCTGTTTCGGTGGTTAAAATCATCAATAGCCTTTTCAAGATGCTTTGGTTTGAAATCAGGCCATAAAACATCTGAAAACCAATATTCTGCATAAGCTGACTGCCAAATAAGGTAATTAGATAATCTGTATTCGCCGCTCGGTCTGATAATAAAATCAGGGTCAGGCATATTAGCAGTGAAAAGATTATCTGATATGGTCTGCTCGGTAATATCCTCTGCTGAAATTCCGCTTTTAACTATTTGCTTTACCGCGTTTGTGATTTCATCTCTGCCGCCGTAATTAATTGCAATATTTAAATTCAAGCCGGTTGCATCCTTAGAGCCGTCCTCATCTTTTTTGATAAGTTCCTTTATATCGTCAGCCAATGGCTCTAAATTACCTATAAATTTAACCCTTATATTATCGCTCTTGAAATTTTCTGCATCTTTAAGATAATCTCTGAGCAGATTCATAATGCTTTCCACCTCATCCTTGGGCCTTTTCCAGTTTTCAGTTGAAAAAGCATAAACGGTTAAATATTCAAGTCCTATTTTGTTGCAATAACGAGCTATATTTTTAAAAGTTTTAGCGCCCGCAACGTGACCTGCACTGCGAGGCATTGAACGTTTTTTTGCCCATCTGCCGTTACCGTCCATAATAATTGCGATATGACGCGGCAATTTACGTGCTACCGTTTCCTTTTTAAAAAGTGACATTTTAACACCGCCTAAATGGAAATAAAGGGCTGTTAGTTTACAGCCCTTAAAATTTCATTAGATTTCTAAAATTTCCTTTTCTTTAATACCGGCAAGTTCATCTGCTACCTTGCAGTATTTATCAGTAAGATTTTGAATTTTCTTTTCACCGTTTGTAACATCATCTTCAGTTACAGTGTTTGCTTTCTTTAAACCTTTAAGCTTTTCAATAGCATCACGACGGGTATTACGAATAGCAACCTTGCTATCCTCAGCAAACTTTTTAACGTCTTTAACAATTTCTTTTCTGCGCTCTTCGGTGAGAGGTGGGAAAGAAAGTCTTATTACTCTGCCGTCATTCTGAGGGTTGATGCCAATATCAGACGTCTGTATTGCTTTTTCAATAGACTTTAATGTTGTAGCATCCCAAGGGCTAATCATAAGCACGCGAGGCTCGGGAACTGATACCGCTGCCATCTGCTCAATAGGTGTGGGCGCGCCGTAATAATCAACCGTAATTCTATCAAGCACAGAAACATTAGCTCTGCCCGCTCTAATAGATTTATAATCTCTTTCAAGAACCTCTATGGTTTTATTCATCTTTTCTTCGGTGTTCTTAATTAATTCTTGCATATCTTTCTCTCCTTACTTAACTACTGTACCAATTGTTTCGCCAACCATAGCTGAAACAATATTATCGGGATTATCTAAATTAAATACTAAAATTTCAATGCCGTTATCCATACAAAGAGAAGCGGCAGTGCTATCCATAACGTGAAGTCCTTGTTTGAGGACATCGAGATGTGTAAGCGTGTCATATTTTTTAGCATCAGGATTG
>JAFYNC010000100.1 GCA_017549905.1 Clostridia bacterium
CGCCCTTTGCATTGTTTTCTTGAATTACAGAAAGAACTTCAATAGCAACTTTCCAGTAGATATCTACCTCTGCTATTGATACGTTAAGCTTAATGCTTGAACCTTCGCCTAATTTTTCGGGTGCAATAAGATTGTAATGTTCCATTTTAAAAATCTCCTTTTTTTAAATATATTCTAATATTTTTTGATTGAGTTTTTGGCGGAATTCAAATAATTCCTTATTTGTGGGACAGTATTTATAATCAACCTTTCCCACTGTTTTTTCAATAAATTTGAGAGTTTCATTACGTCCAATCAAGCTTTCTAAAACCTGAAGCGCTCTATAATCATTTATACCCTCATAAAAAACCTTCATTCTAAGTGAAGGAACTGCAAAACCTCTTATATCCGGATATACAACATAAGATGCACCTGCAAGTTGATTATATCCGCAAGGGTTAAGCATTGGATTAAACATTCCTTGGCTTATGATGTCATAATAATAATTATATCCCCAGTGCAAAAATCCCTTTGCAGCGCCCACATACATTTGAAGTCCAATAACTCTGTTACGGGCAGATGGTGTTTGAATAATACGATTTGAGGAACCGCATTTTAATTGATTACCTGTGTAATAAACCCAATAATCTTCACAATTATTAACAAATTTATCCATTTCTTCGGAATCAACTATAACGATTGGCTTTTTAGTGCAGCCTCTTTCATAGTATTCATAGTGGGACAAAGCATCTCCGCACATATAATCCTTAATTTCCTCACCTACAACCTTTTGAGCATTTTCGTAATAAGAAATGCAGTCAGCATCAGGTTCATCAGAAATGTGGAACATAATATTTTTTTCAAGATTCATTTGCTTAAGGAATTTCTTAAACTCTTGCAAATACGCTTTTAAGAAGGTTGCATATTCCTCACTTATTGAATCTGTATCCCAGCCAAATATACGCTTATACTCACCATCTACAGTTGCCATAATCTTTGGTGCGTGTTTTGCGCCCCACTGGGTAAAGAAATGATTATGCTCAAAATTTTCCATTCCGCAGTCTTGGCACAATTCTATGTATTTCTTCATCAACGAGAAATCAAAGCTATATTTTCCATCCTTAACATCTACCGAAACTAACTGAACTGTTTTGCGCTCATTGCCTATACCAGTATCAAGCGGAGGTGTAAAAGCAGGTAATAAAATCATATTCATACCTGTTTTTGTGGCTTCAGATACGAAAGAACGCATTATTTCAAAAAATCTATCTGAAAAAACCTCTACACCATATGTATCAGCAAGACTATCACAATGGAACCAAGAAGTGTAAATTAAGCTCTGCTTAGGAAGCTTGGCATCAATTATTTCAAGCCTTAAAGTTTCTTCGCCTACAAAAGAGTTACTTATTGAAGTGAAAAATTTGATTTTTATGTCATACTTACCCGGTTTAATTTCTTCACCGTTTTCGTTAACAGTAAACCAAAGCGTTTGAAAAGCATCTCTTACAGTTCTTAATTTTTGTTCCTCATCCTTTTCAACCCATGGTGACCAATTGGGTCCGTTCTTTACGATTTCAGGATTAGTCTGTCGTTTCAATAATACATCGGGATAAATACCTGGGGTTTTTCTCTCAAAATTATCATCCGCACACTTATGGTCTGCACGTATTACAGGTACGTTCGCAACTTTGTATTGTGTGATAAGTCTATCATCCAAATCACTTTCGATTCGTACATAAAGTGGTCTTACTTCTACATCGTCCTCTTCACTTTTGTATGCTACTTGAAACGAAAATGGTTCATTTTGTAGAGCGGTTGCATAAGATATGCTATCACCATTCACACTGTCGGGAAAAACCTTTATTAATGATGATACCAGTTTTGTGTTTAATTTCATTATGTCGCCTCTTTCTTTTTGCATTTTGTACTATATTTATTCTAACACATCAATATTTTTTTGCACATTGACTATATCGACGTATATTTGTACAATATCGATTTTTGGGATTTTTAAGTATTATAAAAATCAACTATATAGACTAAACTTTGTATATTATCGATTATTAAACATCAAAATTATCTATTTTTGCCGCCCTTATAGTAAGAAGGCGGTTTGCCTGTAAATCTTTTAAAAACCTTGCTAAAATATGCCGCATCGCTAAAACCAACCTCTTCAGCACACTCACTTATAGTCATAGGAGTGTTTTCAAGTAATTCAATGGCGTGACTCATACGTAATTGAAGTTGATAATTATAAGGCGGCAAACCGGTATATGCCTTAAAAATTCTAATAAAGTGGTCCTCACCAACGCTGCAAACCTTGGCATACTCTTTAATATTAATAGGCTGGTTATAGTTTATGAGCATTTCTGCTAATACTTTATCTAATTTTTCATTCGAAAATTTTAAGTTATTTTTAACTGCGCTCACACTGCTTTGTGCAACAAGAGAAATTAAAACAGCCATATACCCACTGCACAACATTTCCGAATACTCATTTTTCTTATAAAATGCAGCAATCATTTTAGAAAAAGCAGATTCAAATTGTTTGCGGTCAGAAACAGTAATTACAGTCGGTGTATTTAAAATACATTCTTTTAAGGTTTCACAAGCTGTTCCGCTAAAATGCGACCAAAGTATTACTGAATTATCATCTTTTATGAATCCATAATTTTGTTGCTCATTTGGGAAGTACAAAATCAAGTTGCCCTCTGAAATTTCAATTTCAGTATTATCAATTTCGCAATACCCTTTTCCATTCAAAACGTAAAGTATCGAATAGTCAATTCTGCCTTCTTTTCTCTCTGTTACATAATTTTTATCAATCAGCCATTGTTTACCGCAAGAATTAACCCTAAGATATCCTTTATGTTCTTTTTCTGTTGTAAACGGAATTCTTGGCATAATAACCACCATTCCCTTTATTTATTATCTGTTCCCAAAACAGACAGTTTCACCCAATATCATAATAATGATTGTAGTTTGTCGAAACGCTCAAACGCGTTTCGACAAGCCACTTGTCAAGTGGCTTTAGCAAAATTAAATTCTAATATTTAATTTTGCACAACACTCATTACAATAGGATAGGGCGAATTTTTATTAAAAATTTGCCTAAAAATCAAAGATTTTGTGGCGAAACAGAATTGTTTCGCCTAACCCATCCTATTATTATCATTTAGCTATCAGTATTATACCTTATGCCACTGAAGAATTCAACAATAATTTATGACTATTGAAAACGAAAAATAAAGCGATAACGTCAACCGCAAGAGTGATAGAACCGCAGGTTCAAGTCCTGC
>JAFYNC010000101.1 GCA_017549905.1 Clostridia bacterium
GTTAAAATTCCCGTTTTGTTTAGACTCTATTCAAAACTTCGCGGATATGACAGTCAATTTAAATACGGACTTTACAATTTTAATACCGAGTCAGGCTATGAGGCTATTGCTCAAATGCTTATAAACGAAGGTGCTAAGGCAGAAATCGTTAAGGTTACTATTCCCGAGGGCACAGGCATTAACGATTACACAAAAAATGTTAACGGCGAAAACGTTACTGTGAAGGGCATTACAACCATACTCGAGAACGCAGGTGTTTGCACACGTTCTGATTTTCTTTTAGCGCTCGATGAGGTTAAATTTAGCTCAAAGCTACTCAAAAACGTGAATGTTGGCAAAGTTTATCACGAGCTTGAGGGTTATCTATTCCCCGAAACCTATGAATTTTTCGCTTTTGATTCAGCAAAAAGTGCAAAGCTTGTTGTTGAAAAAATGATAAACGAAGCCGAAAAACGTATTACCGCTGATATGTATAAACGCGCAGAGGAATTAGGCTATTCAATGAATGAGATTTTAACAATGGCTTCTATTATACAAATGGAGTCAGGTAAATCTACTTCTGAAATGGCAAATGTGGCGGCTGTTTTCTATAATCGTTTAGATAGTGACGGTTTTTCAACACTCGGTTCTTCCCCCACTTGTTATTATGGTAATTCATTTAAAAATGATGACGGAAGATATAACACATATAACGTTAAGGGATTACCTCCGGGTCCTCTTTGCTCACCCGGTATTGACGCTATAAAAGCGGCTCTTTACCCCACCGAAAATTCACCTTATTTTTACTTTGTAACCGATAAAGACGGAAAATTCTACTACCACAAAACTATAGCGGAACAAAATGTAACCATTAGCCGCTTACAGCAAGGAAATAATTGGATATATGAATATTTTGAATGATGTTATTAAGCTTCCCGAATTACTTGCCCCCGCAGGTGACCTTACTCGTCTTAAAGCCGCTGTTGACTACGGCGCAGATGCAGTTTACCTCGCAGGCGAAGAATTTGGTATGCGAACTGCAGCCACAAACTTTGGCGAAGAAGATTTAAAGGCAGGTATTGAATATGCGCATTCCCACGGAGTAAAGGTGCATATAACCTGTAATACCATACCCCACAATTCCGAAATGCCCCGTCTTCCCCAATTCTTAGAAACAATTAATGACTTGGGTGCAGATGCTATTATTGCGGCAGACTTAGGAACTATTACATTGGCAAAAAAATATGCGCCAAATTGTGATTTGCACATCTCGGTACAATCGGGCATTTGCAATTACGAAACTGCAAAAGCGTTTTACAACCTTGGTGCTAAACGAGTTGTTTTAGCGCGTGAACTTTCCTTAGATGAAATTGCCGAAATCAGAGCTAAAACCCCTTTAGACCTTGAAATTGAAGCCTTTGCGCATGGAGCAATGTGTGTTTCCTATTCATCGCGTTGCTTACTTTCAAGTTATATGACGGGTAGAGATGCCAACCGCGGTGACTGTGCTCAGTCTTGCCGTTGGAGCTATGCATTAATGGAAGAAAAGCGCCCCGGTGAATATTATGAAATCACCGAAACTGATAAAGGAACTTATATCTTAAACGCTAATGATATGTGTATGGCTGAGCAACTTGATAAAATGATAGCCGCAGGGGTTGACAGTATTAAACTTGAAGGCAGAGCAAAATCGCATTACTATACTGCCGTTGTAACAAATGCTTATCGCGGCGCTCTTGATAGTTTAAAAGAAAATCCTTTCGATTGGAAATGTCCCGAGTGGGTTACTGAAGAATTAAATAAAATCAGTCACCGCACCTATTCAACAGGCTTTTATATGGGTGCTCCTAAAAATTCTCAAACCTATGAAAATGCAGGTTATGTGAGAGATTATGCAGTAGCGGCGATTGTTGACGGATATGAGGACGGCCTAATTGTTGCAACCCTTAAAAATAAATTTTTAAAAGGACAAGTTCTTGATTGCTTAGAGCCTAAAAGCGCACCTGTCATTATAACTGCAGATAAACTGTTTGATGGTAAGGGCAACGAAATCGAAAGCGCTCCTCACCCTATGATGACAATTAAAATCCCCTTTGAGCGCCCACTTAAAAAAGGCTCTCTACTTAGAATGAAAGCAGAATAAAGTTTAACACCTTTTGTCAATACTAAGACAAGAGGTGTTTTTTTATGAACGAAAATATATTATTCTGGAAAATTTTTGCCAAAAGAACTGCCCTTTGCTATTTCTTAATAATCACTTTGTTTTTAATTTGCATACTGCGAATAGCCGTTATAAGCTCAAATGATTATTCGGCAGTTACCCTTAATCAAAATTATTATAAACTTAAAATAGCAAACCTGCGCGGCACTGTTTTTGATAAAAATATGATACCTCTTACAAATAATACTAAGAAAATTATTGCCTGTGTTTCGCCTACACCCCGCGCTATAACAGGGATAAGCGCGGTATTAAAGAATCAAGAATTAAAAAATGTGCTTGAACGCCTGAAGGATGGCAAACCTGTATTATGCGAGGTGCCTAAAAAAATTAATTGTGACGGTATAGTATGTATCGGTGTTTATGATAGCGTTAATACTGTTGCTCTGCATACTGTAGGACTAGTTGATTCTTCGGGTGACGGAATTATGGGTATTGAGAAAGCTTATAATGAACTTTTAAAAGGCGAAGAAGCGGAAATTTTATATGAATGTGATGGCAAAGGCAATATTTTAGAGGGGGCATCCCCCTCACTCCAAAATGATACATCAATAGTTGCAAAAGGTGTTGTTAGTGCTATTGATATAAACCTTCAAACCATTGCAGAAAACAGCGCAAAAGCAATTAGCAAGGGTGCTATTGTTGTAGCAGATGTTAAAACAGGGAAAATCAGAGCCTGTGTCAGTATGCCAAACTTTGATAAGCAAAATATGGGCGAAGCATTAAGCAATGAGGATTCACCCTTTCTTAACCGTGCTGTTAATACTTATAATGTTGGCTCGGTTTTTAAACCTTGCGTTGCGGCGGCAGGTATTGAAGCGAATAAAGACTCGTTTTTATATAATTGTAGCGGCTCTTGCGAAATTATTGACAGAGTTTTTAAATGTCATAAACTCGAAGGCCACGGCTATTTAGAGCTTAAAGGCGCTATTGCACAGTCTTGCAACACATTTTTTTATAATTTTTCCTTTAATGTAGGCGCAGAAAATATATTGAAAACCGCAAATAATTTAAAATTCGGAAAAGGTTTAAAACTTTGCGAAAATATTCAAACCGCAAGTGGAAATCTGCCGAGCTTAGATACCTTAAAAAATATAGCTCAACTTGCTAATTTTAGTATTGGTCAAGGCGAATTACTACTTTCCCCTATTTCAATGCTTACTCTTTACTGCGCTATTGCAAATAACGGCATTTACTATACCCCTACCATTGTTGAAGGTACTGTTAAAGATGGAAAATTTCACGAATACGGGATAGGCAATCCTACACGTGCTTTTTCTAAAGAAACCGCCGAAAAATTAAAAGATTTTTTAAAAGAGGTTTTATTAGAAGGCACAGGCACAGATGCATTACCCAAAACTGTAACTGCAGCCGGAAAAACAGCAACCGCGCAAACAGGAAAATTCTTAAACGGAACTGAAATTTGTCAAGGTTGGTTTTGCGGTTTTTTCCCAGAAAAAGATCCGCAATTTGCAGTTATAATTTTTTCTGAAAATATACTACTACAAACTAAAACTTGCAGTCAGATTTTTGCAGAAATAGCTGATAATATTACGGAAATTATGTCATAAATAATTAGCAAATATCTTGCTAATACTAAATTTGGTGATTATTTTGATAACAACTATTATTCGCACTGTAATTTTATATTTTTTGGTGACTCTTGGCATACGACTTATGGGTAAACGCCAAATCGGTGATATGCAACCTAATGAGTTGGTTATTACTTTGCTTATTTCTGAAATTGCCGCTATTCCTTTGCAAGATACTTCTCAACCTATTTTAAGCGGTGTAACGGCTATATTTGTACTTGTGATTTTAGAAATTGTAGTTTCGGTTATAGCTATGAAAAGCCTTATTGTGCGAAAACTTTTAAACGGAAAATCTGTTGTTGTAATAAAAAATGGCGTTATAGACCAAAAAATGATGAAAAACGTGAGAATGACAGTAATAGACCTTATAGAATTACTAAGAGGCCAAAATGTTTTTGACATTACCACTGTTGCTTTTGCTGTGCTTGAAGTTAATGGCGGATTAAGTGTATTGCTTAAAACTGCCGAACAGCCCGCAACAGTTAAAGATTTAAATATAAACAAAGAAACTGAATTTTTATCATTACCCGTAATAAGCGACGGCGCAATTATTAAAGAATCACTCTCAGCGCTTGAAATAAACCGCAAGGATATACTAAAAAAACTTGGAAAAACCGATATTAAGGAAGTGTTTTTAATGACACTCGACCGCAACGGAAAGCAAACAATAATTAAAAAGAGGGATAAAGTTTGAAAAGACTAATAGCCGCCGCAATATTATTTATTTTTGTTGTAGCTTCGTACCTTACAGGATTTGCCTTTATAAATAATACTTATAAATCTGCCAATGAATTGCTTGAAAAATGTATAAATATTTATGAATCAGATAAAAGTGCCTATAACGCCACAAAAAACTTAAAAAATTTTTGGGATAAAAAAGAAGGTTTGTTATCTGTTTTTGCAAATCATTCAAGTATCGATGACATAGAACTTGCAATAAGCTCTATGCTTGTATACAGTGACACAAAAAACAATGAAATTTTCTACGAATATTCCTCTACCGTTAAAACCCTCTTACATCAGTTGCTTGAGGATTCTAAGCCAAATATGCATAGCATATCATAATTTTGCATAATTATGCAATTTATATTGACTTTTGCAAAGTAAAGTGGTATAATTTCCTTAACAAATTTAAGAGGAGATTTTACTTATGAAAAAGTTTACAAAGATTTTTGCACTTATTTTAGCAATTTGCATGTGCCTTTGCTTTGCAGGTTGCGGCGAAAAAAAGGATACTGTTAAAATCGGTGTTCAGACAACCACTACCGGCGATATTTATGCTTCAGGCGACTTTGGCGAAGATGCTGTAACACGTTATGACAACGGTGCTGCTGCTGTTGAAGCATTAAAATCAGGCAAGGTTGATGTTGTAATTATTGACAATGAACCTGCTAAATCTTTCGTAGCAGCAAACGAAGGCCTAAAAATCCTTGATACCGAATATGCTAACGAAGATTACGCTATCTGCTTCAAAAAGGGCAGCGATATGAAGGAAAAGGTTGATAATGCTTTAAAGGATTTAATTGCTGATGGTTCTGTTAAGGCTATTATTGATAAATATATCAACAATCCTGATACTTCTGCTCTTGTAGGCGTTCCTGTAAAGAAGGTTGATACAGATAAGCCTGACTTAATTATGGCAACTAACGCTGAGTTCCCTCCCTATGAATACATCGATGGCGATAACTACTATGGTATCGACGTTGAGGTAGCTAAGATTATTGCTGATAAATTAGGTTATGACCTTATTATCGAAAACGTTGCTTTTGACTCTATCATCCCCGGTGTTCAGAGCGGCAAATACACAATGGGTATGGCTGGTATGACAGTTACTGATGAAAGACTTGAAAAGGTTGATTTTTCAAGCAGCTATGCTACCGGAATTCAGGTTGTAATCACTAAAGAAGAAGGCGGCAAAATTAACACCTTCGAAGACTTAGAAAAATACATCCTTCCCTAAATAAACTTTAAAAATTATGCTTTGCGGGGCGTTTTAATTCGCCCCGTTTTCTTATATTTTAGATGAAAGGAATTTTGATGTGTCAGAATTTTTTCAAGAATTTAAGCGTGTAATGTTTGAAAACAACCGTTTCGACTTTATACTCGACGGTCTTAGAAACACATTCTTAATAACTCTCGGCTCTCTATTATTAGGTATTGCCTTGGGCGTTATCGTTGCAATTATTCGTTCAACTTATGATAAAAATCATACTCATTTTAAAAAGAACGGTGGATTTTCTTATTATATTTTGAGCTTTTTAAATGCAATCTGCAAGTTATATCTTACTGTAATACGCGGCACACCTGTTGTTGTTCAGCTTATGATTTTTTATTTCATAATATTTAGTTCAACAGATAACGGTGTTGCAGTTGCAACCTTTGCCTTTGGTATTAACTCAGGCGCTTATGTTGCAGAAATTTTCCGAAGCGGAATTATGGCAATTGATAACGGACAGTTTGAAGCGGGACGTTCTTTAGGTCTTAACTATATTCAAACTATGATTTACATAATCGTGCCCCAAATGTTTAAGGTTGTTCTTCCCACACTATGTAACGAGTTTATCGTTTTACTTAAAGAAACATCTGTTGCAGGTTATGTTGGTGTTATTGACCTTACAAAAGCAGGTAATACCATTGCAGGAAGAACATTCTCTTACTTTATTCCACTAATCAGTGTGGCAATAATTTATTTGGTTGTTGTAATAATTCTTACCAAGCTTGTAAGTCTTTTAGAGAGGAGGTTGCGTAACAGTGACCACTAATGAAACTCTTATAAAGGTTGAAGGTCTTAAAAAATCCTTTGATAAGGTTGACGTTCTAAAAGGTATTAATATTGAGATTAAACGCGGTGAGGTTGTTGTTATTATCGGTCCTTCTGGTTGTGGTAAATCAACTTTTTTGAGAACCCTTAATTTACTTGAACAGCCAACAGGCGGTCATATTTATTTTGGCGGTGCTGATATTACAGACCCTAAAACTAATATAAATATTCACCGTCAAAAAATGGGAATGGTTTTCCAACAGTTTAACCTATTCCCCCATATGACAGTACTTAAGAATATGACATTAGCGCCTATAAAACTTTTAGGAATTTCTAAGGCAGATGCTGAAAAACGCGCATTAGAATTGCTTGAAAAGGTTGGTCTTGCTGACAGGGCAGATTCCTACCCAAGTCAGCTTTCAGGCGGACAAAAGCAAAGAGTTGCTATTGTTCGTGCTCTTTGTATGCAACCTGAAGTAATGCTTTTTGATGAGCCTACCTCTGCTCTTGATCCTGAAATGGTTGGA
>JAFYNC010000102.1 GCA_017549905.1 Clostridia bacterium
ATACTTGTTTCAACCGTTATCGTTAATACACCAGATGAAATACAGGTTGATATTTCTTCTTCAACTTTTGTTTCAAGCAGTGAAGAGGTTTCGAGCTTTACTTCAAGTGAAGAAACAGTTAGCAGTGAAATAAATGAGGTTTCCAGCAAAGCAGAAACAAATGTTGTATCTTCAAAGCCTTCTGCTACGATTACACAGCAAACTGTTACACCACCGCAAATTAACGCTAATGGATATAAATATAATACTAATCTTGATGTTGCTGATAATTTATTTGTTGATTCTTTGGTTTACACAGGATATAATCTTGCAAAGCATAATGCGGACGGCAATAGATGGATTTATATTTTAGCCTCTCAAAAACGAGGACTTGGTTATCTTTCAAAAATCGGCTACGGTGGCGGCTCAAGCGGATATGAAACAAATGCCGAGGGAAAGCCGGACATTGCCGCTTTTGAGCGTAAAGGTCTTGTTTGCGCATCTTTTGTAACCTATGTATATTTTAATTATTTGCCAAACGTTGCGGGAATTGATACTTCATCTCTCACCCGCCCTGTAAAATCCTATAGCGCTCATGACTGGTATTTAGCAGGTTTAGATTGGGTAAACAAAGGTTATTCTGAAAATATTCCGTTTACTGCAACAAACGGCAGTGGAAATCTTATTAATTTTAAAAGTTCTAAAGAAATTCCTATCGGCTCGCTCTTGGTATTCAGAGATGTGAAAAAATCCGCCACATACGGCAGTCACGTTGCAATTTATGCAGGATATCGCAATAACAATCATTGGGTTGTTCATGTTGGTAATGATAATGGACCTGAGTTCTGCTCAATTGAAAGAATGAATTGCGGTCTCGACCCACATTGGCCTATAGCGGTTATTTCAACACCATCTAATATAAGATTTTCGGCTTCAATAGAAATTGAGGCAAAGTTTGATAACGGTGAAGCTTTAAAGGGCTTCCCCATTAAGCTTAAAAACAACTTGAACGGTAATATTATTGATTTAAATTCTACCGATGTTAACGGTAAAACTTCAAAAGATTTGCTAAGTTACGGCGATTATGAGTTGATTTACAACCTGCCTGACGGATATATAATTGATGCCACAGCAAATAATGTTACTCTAAATACTCAAAACAACAGTTTAAATAAAGTTTCTTTAGTTTTCAAAAAAATTAAAGAAACCGGCAGTAAAACCGAATCTGTTTCTTCTGAGATTTCAAGTACAACTTCAAAATAATATTAAAGCAGTGTCAAACGACACTGCTTTTTATATATACTTTTTATTTATTGCTTTATTAACACCTAAAATTCCGCCGATTAAGGCAGATAGTAAAAATATAATTAGATGAAAGAGTGTATTGTAAGTTATTCCACCATCATCTATTATTAACGAAATAATCAATATAATCATAAATGTTATAACACCGCAAATAAAGCCAGTAAGCATTCCTTTATCACGACGTTTATAAGCCATATAATATGATGCTATAAATAAACCAACTGCTACAGATAAAGTTGAAAACAATAGTGAATATTCAAATCCAATATCACAAAAATACATTAATGCCGAGAATAAAAGCATTATAACCCCTGTAACTAATAATTCAAGCAAAGCAGTTTTTATAATTAGAGCGTAATTTACAGAACTGTTTTTTATTAATTCTTTTTGCATAAAAAAACCTCCCGAACAGTACATTCTATTCGGGAGGAATTAATATTAGAACTTATTTTAAAGGCGCATCATCGTGAACAGTGAGATTAGACTGTAAAGCCCAACGTGCAACTGTAAGCTTTGAATGATCGCTTTGAGATTCGATAACAATTGTATCTTCCTTTAAAGAAATTACTCTTCCGTAAATACCGCCGATTGTAACGATTTCATCGCCAACCTGAAGATTTTCACGCATTTTCTTTTCTTCTTTTTGCTTTTTCTTCTGAGGACGGATAAGAATAAAATACATAACACCGAAAATTACAGCGTACATAATAATTAAACCTACCATACCAAAGCCGCCAGACTGAGTTGTAGTTTCAGCAGCAAGATTGAGAATATCAAAATTCATTAATATAAACCTCCAAAAAATTACTAAAAGTTATTATACAGCAAAATACATATATTTGCAAGGAAAATTTACAATTAAATCCTTGTAGAATATATTATTTCTTTTTCACGTTTAAATTCGCTGAAAGTTCCGTTATCAAGAGCATTTCTAATGTCAATCATCAAATGATTGTAGAACCAAAGATTATGCATAACAAGTAGCCTTTGAGAAAGCATTTCTTCTGCCTTTAATAAATGCCTTATATACGCTTTTGAATATCTTCTGCAAACAGGACAATCACAGTTTTCATCAATAGGTGTCATATCTCTATCATACTTTTTATTATTTATATTAATAATTCCTTTTGAAGTAAACAAATGACCATGTCTTGCATTACGGCTTGGCATAACACAGTCAAACAAATCGACGCCACGTTCTACCGCATTAAGAATATTTGCAGGTGTTCCGACACCCATTAAATATCTGATTTTATCCTTTGGCATATATGGCGCTACGTGGTCAATTACATCATACATAATCTCGGTAGGCTCGCCAACCGCAAGGCAGCCAATTGCATAACCGTCAAGATCTAACTCTGAAATTTCTTTCATATTCTCAATTCTAAGGTCGTTGTAGGTGCAGCCTTGATTAATTCCAAATAACATTTGCTCACGGTTAATGG
>JAFYNC010000103.1 GCA_017549905.1 Clostridia bacterium
GTATAATTTACGGATATGCTGTTGCGGCTGATACAGGCGGATTTATTAAAAAACATCCTACAGGCGTTGACTTGTTTATGACATCTGAGAGTGCTTGTGTTTCTTTCGGTGTTAGAAATATGGAAATTTATATTTTAGAGTAATAGAAAAAACCTTTCCTTGCGGAAAGGTTTTTTATTTTGAAAATTTTTCTTTGTCGCGGTTAATTTGTTTTAAATATCTATCCTGCTCAGAGAATATACAACCGCAGTATTTTTGCATATAAAGTCCTGTTTCACGGGCTTTTTGGTTACCGTTTTTGAAATTGGGCCTAAAATCTCGGTATAAAAATTTAACGCCGTATTTTTGGGCATATTTTTCTGCCGCCGCTTTCATAAGATCATGATTTTGATAAATACTTGCAAAGAGGGTAGATGTAAAACTATCAAACTCGTTTTCTGCGGCATATTTAGCGGTTTCTTCTAAGCGGTGTTCATAGCAATAGGTACAACGCTTATCAATATCATAAGCCACGTTTTCAACGAATTTACGCAGTCCGTAATCTTCCTCTATAATAAGAGGAAGATTAATTTTTTCTAAATACTCTATAAGACAATCACGCCTTGCCTCATATTCTTTGAAAGGGTGAATATTAGGGTTATACCAAAAGGCAGTTACTTCTAAATTTTCGTCTCTTAAAGGCTCGATACAGGAAACCGAACAAGGCGCGCAACAACAGTGCAGTAATACCTTACTCAAGAGTAACACCCCTTATTCTATATCTTTTCCGCAGCAACGCTTGTATTTCTTGCCACTGCCGCAAGGACATAGAGCATTTTTACCTACTGCGCCTTTACCTTTAACGGTAAGTGGCTTATCGCCTGTTGAGGTTTCTTCGGCAACCTTTTCACGCTTAACCTCTTCATCCTTACGAACTCTTACAGTAAGAACTAATTTAGAGGTCTGCTCTCTGATAGTGTTGGTCATATTTTCAAACATATCAAAGCTATCGTTTCGGTATTCAATTACAGGGTCGTGCTGACCGTAAGCGCGAAGACCAATTCCTTGGCGGAGCTGATCCATAGCGTCAATATGATCCATCCAGTTAGTATCAACACTGCGAAGCAACATTACGCGCTCAACTTCGCGCATAGTATCATTTCCTAACTCGGCTTCTCTTAAAGTGTAAATTTCGCGTGCTCTGGACTTTAACAACTCAGCAATATCTTCTTTTTCGGTATTACCAAGCTCAACAGGTGAAAAACGGAAATCTTCACCTGCAGTTAGCCAACCTAAGAAATATTCGCGAAGACCGTTTAAGTCCCAATTATCGTGAATAGAATCTGCAAGGAATATATCACAGTAAGCCTCGATTGTGTCGTCAATCATTCTAAGAACGGTTGATTTTAATTCCTCGCCGTCAAGAACCATATTACGCTGTGTATAAATGAGCTCACGCTGTTTGTTCATAACATCGTCATACTGAAGCACATTTTTACGTATTGCGAAGTTCATACCTTCTTTTTTCTTCTGTGCACTTTCAATGGTTTTGGATAACATTGCGCTCTCAAGAGGCATATTTTCGTCTACTCTTAGAGTATCCATCATAATGGTGATTCTTTCGCCGCCGAAGAGTCGCATAAGGTCGTCCTCTAAAGAAACGAAGAATTGAGTATTACCCGGGTCGCCTTGACGACCTGCACGTCCGCGAAGCTGATTATCAATTCGGCGGGATTCGTGACGCTCAGTACCAATAATAGCAAGACCGCCGACATTTCTAACCTGCTCGGCTTCAGGGGCTATTTCTGCCTTGAAATTATCATAATATTCTTTATATTTTTCTCTTGCAGTTATAATATCTGTATCCTTAGTGTCAGCAAAGCCTGTAGCTTCTATAATCATTTCTTCGCTAAGTCCATCATGTCTTAGTGCTGATTTTGCAAGATATTCGGCATTACCGCCAAGCATAATATCAGTACCGCGGCCTGCCATATTAGTAGCAATAGTAACAGCACCGAATTTACCTGCTTGCGCTATAATCTCGGCTTCTTTTTCGTGATGCTTCGCGTTTAGTACATTGTGTTTTACTCCGCGTTTTTTAAGCATAGAGGATAAAAGCTCGGATTTTTCAATGGTTACTGTGCCCACAAGCACAGGCTGACCTTTTTCGTGACAGGCAATAATTTTATCAATTACAGCATAAAGCTTTGCCTTTTCGGTTTTATAAACTACATCGTTTTCATCAATACGTGCAATTGGCTTGTTTGTGGGGATTTCTATAACATCGAGTCTGTAAATCTCTTGAAACTCTGCTTCCTCGGTCATAGCAGTACCTGTCATACCAGAAAGCTTGCCATATAAACGGAAGAAGTTTTGGAAAGTGATGGTAGCTAAGGTTTTTGATTCCTTTGCAACCTTTACACCTTCTTTAGCCTCTATTGCTTGATGAAGGCCTTCGTTATAGCGCCTGCCATACATAAGACGGCCTGTGAATTCATCAACGATTATAACCTCGCCGTCTTTTACAACATAGTCAACATCACGTTTCATAATGCCGTATGCCCTTATTGCCTGATTTACGTGGTGGGCAATAGCAATATTATCGGTATCATTAAGGTTTTCAATCTTAAAATATTCTTCTGCTTTTCGCACACCTTCAGGAGTAAGGGTTGCTGTATGTGCCTTTTCATCTACAACATAATCGCCGTCATAATTGGCTTCCTCGTCACTTGCTTTGTCGTTCATCTCTTTAACCTTAACCATTTTAAGAGAACGCGCAAAGCTGTTAGCAGCAGTATAAAGGTCGGTTGATTTATCACTCTGACCCGAAATTATGAGAGGAGTTCTTGCTTCGTCTATGAGAATAGAGTCAACCTCGTCCACAATAGCAAAATTGTGTTCGCGCTGAACCTTTTGTTCCTTGTAGATTACCATATTATCTCTAAGATAATCGAAACCTAATTCGTTGTTTGTGCAATATGTTATATCTGCATCATAGGCTTCTTTTTTCTGGTCCTTATCCATACCGTGAATAATAAGACCAACAGAAAGACCCA